>CAIUGQ010000576.1 GCA_903898725.1 uncultured Burkholderiales bacterium
AGCGCGAGCCGTGCGGCGATGTCGCCGGCCACTGCAGCGTCGCCGCCGGCCGCAGCGCCACCGCCGCTTGCCGCACCGCGGTTCGATCCGCCGCCGTTCGATCCGCCGCCGTTCGATCCACCGCCGTTCGATCCACCATCACCCTGCCCCGCCCCGGACCCGGTCGCCACCCCCAGATGCAGGATCACGTCCGCCCGCCCCAGCTCCTCCCAGGTCCGCTCGATGCCGATGCGCTCGACCTCGTCGCCGGTCTCGCGCAGGCCTGCGGTGTCGACCACCACCAGCGGCACGCCGTCGACCTGGATGGCCTGCACGATGCGGTCGCGCGTCGTGCCGGCCACCGGCGTCACGATCGCGACCTCGGCACCCGCCAGCGCGTTGAGCAGGCTCGATTTCCCGACGTTCGGCGCACCGGCCAGCACGACGTGCAGCCCCTCGCGCAGCAATGCGCCCTGCCGCGCCTCGGCCAGCAGCACATCGAGCGCCGCACGCACACGCGCCAGCCGCCCGCGCGCATCCGAGCGCTCGAGGAAGTCGATCTCCTCCTCGGGGAAGTCCAGCGTCGCCTCGACCAGCATCCGCAGCTCGATGAGCTGATCGACCACCGCATGCACCGCACGCGAGAAGGTGCCCGACAGCGAGCGGCTGGCCGAACGCGCGGCCTGCGCGGTGCTCGCATCGATCAGGTCGGCGACGGCCTCGGCCTGCGCGAGGTCGAGCTTGTCGTTGAGGAACGCGCGTCGGGTGAACTCGCCGGGCTCGGCCGGCCGCAGCCCGATGGCGCGTCCCGCCTCGAGCACGCGCTCGAGCAGCAGCTGCATCACCACCGGCCCGCCGTGCCCCTGCAGCTCGAGCACGTCCTCGCCGGTGTAGGAGTGCGGCGCCGGGAAATGCAGTGCGAGACCGGTGTCGAGCGCACCGCCATCGGCCGCCCGGAACGGCAGCAGCGTCGCCGTGCGGGGCGCGAGCGTGCGCCCGCACAGCGCGTCGACGACGACCGACAGGTCCCGGCCGGAGACGCGCACCACGCCGATGCCGCCCCGCCCCGGCGCGGTGGCGATGGCGGCGATCGGGTCGCTGTCGTGGATCGGAGCGGGCATCGGCCGATTCTATCGGGCCGGCCGCGGCGCGGCGCTCAGCCCGCCGAGGCCGGCACGAACTCGCGCATCATCTGCACGAACCGACGCTCGAAAGCCAGCAGCGGCATGCCGATGCGCGACGCGATCCGCGTGGTGTGCTCGGGGAAACCCTCGGGCAGCGGCCGCTTCACGATGCCGCGGTCGCGCTCGGGGTCGACCGCGATCTCGGCGATCACGCCGATGCCGAAGCCGAGCTCCACGTAGGCCTTGATGACGTCGGAGTCGATCGCCTCGAGCACCACGTTCGGCGTGAGGCCATGCCGCGCGAATGCGGCGTCGATGCCGCGGCGGCCGGTGAACTGCGGCGTGTAGGTGATCAGCGGCTCGGCGGCGAGCTGCTCGATGGTGGGGCCGGTCGCCGACGTCGCGAGTGCGTGACCCACCGGCACGATCACGCAGTGCCGCCACGAGTACGCCGGGCGCGTGTCGAGCGAGGGATGGTCGTCGAGCGTCTCGGTGGCCAGCCCGAAGGTCGCGTCGCCGTGCACGACATACTCGGCGACCTGCGCCGGATTGCCCTGCAGCAGCTTGAACTGCATGGTCGGGAACTCGGCCCGGAAGCGCGCGAGCACCGTCGGCAGCGCGTAGCGCGCCTGGGTGTGGGTGGCCGCGATCGACAGCGTGCCGCCGTGCCCGGCGGCGTACTGCTCGCCGACCTTGCGCAGCGCGGTCGCCTCGTCGAGCACGCGCTCGGCGGCGGCGAGGATCTTCTCGCCGGCCTCGGTCAGCGCGGTGTAGCGCTTGCCGTGGCGCACGAAGATCTGCACGCCGAGCTCGTCCTCGAGCTCGCGGATCTGCTTGGACAGCGCGGGCTGCGAGGTGTGGAGCACCTCGGCCGCCGCCGTCAGGTTCAGCCCTCGGCGGACGGTCTCCCGGAGCGAACGCAGCTGCTGGAAGTTCACGTCATGACAGCCGGCTCTCGCCGGATTCCCGTTGTCGTCGAATCAGTGCGCCGCAAGCATGCGGCGCCCGCTTCGCCGGCGGCCCGCATGCGGGCCGAAACCCCGGCTACGCAGGCGCGCGCCCGAACACCGGCTTGCCCTCGATGCGTCGCGTGATGACCCACTGCTGCGCGATCGAGAACAGGTTGTTCACCAGCCAGTACAGCACCAGACCCGCCGGGAAGAAGAAGAACATGACGGAGAAGATCAGCGGCATCCACATCATCATCTTCGCCTGCAGCGGATCCGGCGGCACCGGGTTCAGCTTGGTCTGGGCGAACATCGAGACCGCCATCAGCAGCGGCAGGATGTAGAACGGATCCGGCGCGGACAGGTCCTTGATCCAGCCGATCCAGGGCGCATCGCGCATCTCGACCGAGGCGAACAGCACCCAGTACAGCGCGAGGAACACCGGGATCTGGACCACGATCGGCAGGCAGCCGCCGAGCGGGTTGATCTTCTCGGTCTTGTACAGCTCCATCATCGCCTGGTTCATCTTCACGCGATCGTCGCCGAAGCGCTCGCGAAGCTGCTGCAGCTTCGGGCCGACCTTCTTCATCTTGGCCATCGAGCGGTAGCTCGCGGCCTGCAGCGGGAAGAAGGCGAGCTTGACGACCAGCGTCAGCAGCACGATCGCCCAGCCCCAGTTCTGCACGATGCCGTGCAGGAACTGCATCAGCTGGAACAGCGGCTTGGCGATCACGGTGAGCCAGCTGTAGTCGACCACCAGGTCCAGGCCCGGGGCGACCTCGGCGAGCACGCGCTGGTCCTGCGGACCGACGTACAGCGTGGTGTCGGCGGTGACGGTCGCGTTGGGTGCGATCTCGGCCATCGGCTCGCGCACGCGCACGGTGTAGAGGTTGGTGTCGATCTTCGCGGTCTCGAAGCTGCGGGCCGTGCCCGCCTTCGGCACCCAGGCGGCGACGAAGTAGTGCTGGATCACGCCGATCCAGCCGTCGTTGGCGTCCTTCGCGTGCTCCTGCTTGCCCTTCTCGATCGTCGGGAAGTCGACCTTCTGGAACTTGTCCTTGTCGGTGTAGACGACCGGGCCGTAGTAGCCGCTGGTGACGAAGGTCGAGGCGAGGCCCTGCGTCACGTAAGGCGAGTTGCCGTCGCGCGTGAGCTGCATGTAGAGCGTCGGGCGGATGGCCTCGGCGCCGGTGTTGGTCACCTCGGTCTTCATCTCGACCGAGTACGAGCCGCGCTTGAGGATGTAGCGGCGCACGAGCTTCACGCCGCCCTGCTCCGCGCTCATCGTCAGCACCAGCTGGTCGCTGCCGGCTGCCAGCTCGCGCGGACCGGGCTCGATGGTGAACGGCGTGCGGTGGTTCGGCAGCGTGGAGCCGGCCGCGCCGACCAGGCCGCTCTGCGCGACATAGGTGCTGCCCTGACGCTCGTCGAACAGCACGACGTTGGTCTTCGCCTCGGGCTTGTCGGTGTCGCGGAACTTCAGCAGCTCGGCACGCTGGATCTCGCCGCCGATGGGGTCGACGTCGAGCGCCAGCACATCGTTGGCGATCCGGACCGGCGGCTGCGCGCCGGCGGCGGACGACGCCGCACCGGGCACGGCCGCGGCACCCGGAGCGGCCACCGGGCCGGTGGGCACGGCGGCGGTCGGACCCGGCGCGGGCACCGAGCC
>CAIUGQ010000577.1 GCA_903898725.1 uncultured Burkholderiales bacterium
AACCCGCCTTAACCCGCCTTAACCCGCCTGACCCCGCACCATGAAGCGAGACATCCAGCCCGACCCGTCCGCCGACCCCGAGCGCCGCGACGGGCTCGCCCCGCAGGCGGTCAGCACCGAGGTGCTGCTCGAGAAATACGCGAAGGGCGAGGAGCGGACCCCCGCCGAGGTGCTCGCGCGCACCGCCCGCGCCCTCGCCCTCGACGATGCCCAGGCGGCGCGCTTCGCCGAGGCGATGCGCGACGGCTTCGTGCCCGGCGGACGCATCGCCTCGGCCGCCGGAACCGGCATCCAGGCGACGCTGATCAACTGCTTCGTGCAGCCGGTGGGCGACCACATGGCCGGCGAGCACGACGGCGTGCCGGGCATCATGCGCGCCCTCGAGCAAGCGGCCGAGACGATGCGCCGGGGCGGCGGCGTCGGCTACGACTTCTCCTCGATCCGGCCGGCCGGCGCGATCGTCCGGGGCACGGCCTCGCGGGCCTCCGGCCCGGTCAGCTACATGCGCGTGTTCGATGCGATGTGCAAGACGGTCGAGAGCGCCGGCGCGCGGCGCGGCGCGCAGATGGGCGTGCTGCGCTGCGACCACCCCGACATCGAGGCCTTCGTCACCGCCAAGCGCACGCCCGGCGAGCTCACGCAGTTCAACATCAGCGTGGCGGTCACCGATGCACTGATGCACGCGGTCGAGGCCGACGTCGACTTCGAGCTGGTGCATGTCGCCGAACCCTCCGACGCCGTCGCCGGGGCCCGGCGTCGCGACGACGGCCTCTGGGTCTACCGGACCGTCCGCGCCCGCGCGCTCTGGGATCAGGTGATGCGCTCGGCGCACGGCCATGCCGAACCGGGCGTGCTGTTCATCGACACGGTCAATGCGCGCAACAACCTGTCGTACTGCGAGTCGATCGCCGCGAGCAACCCCTGCGGGGAGCAGCTGCTGCCTCCGTATGGCTGCTGCGACCTGGGTTCCATCGACCTGACCCGGGTCGTGCGCCATCCGTTCGAGCCCGATGCCGACATCGACTGGGACCGGCTGCGCCGGCTGGTGCACGTCGGCGTGGAGATCCTCGACCGGGTCCTCGACGTCACGCTGTGGCCGCTGCCGCAGCAGGACGCCGAATCCCGGGCGAAGCGCCGCATCGGGCTGGGCTTCCTCGGGCTGGGCGATGCACTCGTGCTGCTCGGCAGGCGGTACGACTCGCCCGCCGGACGGGACACCGCCGCGCGCATCGCCGAGTTCATGTGCCACGAGGCCTACCGCGCCTCGGTGGCACTCGCCAGGACCCTCGGCCCCTTCCCGCTCTTCGACGCCGGCCGATACCTCGCGGCACCCCGCTTCGCCGCAACGCTGCCCGACGACATCCGCGCCGACATCGCCCGCCACGGACTGCGCAACTCGCACCTGCTGTCGATCGCCCCCACCGGCACGATCACCCTCGCCTTCGCCGACAACGCCTCCAACGGCATCGAGCCGGCGTTCTCCTGGGCGTACACCCGGATGAAGCGCATGGCCGACGACAGCCGGCAGGCCTTCCGGGTCTTCGACCATGCGTTCCGGCTGTGGCGCGCCCGCCAGCCCGATCCCGTCGCTTTCGACGCTG
>CAIUGQ010000578.1 GCA_903898725.1 uncultured Burkholderiales bacterium
CGGCCGGCGTCGCAGCGCAGGATCTCGCGCTTGATGCGCAGCAGGCTCGCCGGGTGCATCGAGAACGCCCGCAGGCCCATGCCGATCAGCAGGCGCGTCGCCTCGAGGTCGCCGGCCATCTCGCCGCAGACCGACACCGGCTTGAGCGCGCGCTCGCCGGCTCGGATGGTCTGCGAGACCAGCTGCAGCACCGCGGGGTGGAACGGGTCGTACAGCGACGAGACCGCATGGTCGGCACGGTCGATCGCGAGCGTGTACTGCACCAGGTCGTTGGTGCCGATGGAGAGGAAGTCGAGCCGGCGCGCGAAGAACGGCGCGGTGAGCGCGGCGGCGGGCACCTCGATCATGCCGCCGACCGGCACCGGCGGCATCTGGCGGCGCAGCCGGTCGGCGAGCTGCACGCGCGCCTGCGCGATCAGCCGCAGCGTCTGATCGACCTCGTGGCCGTGCGCGATCATCGGGATCAGCAGCCGCACCGGACCGTGCTCGGCGGCGCGCAGGATCGCCCGCAGCTGCTCGAGGAACACGTCCGGCTCGGCGAGGCTGTAGCGGATCGCGCGCTGGCCGAGCGCCGGGTTCGGCGAGGCGGCGGGGTCGGGCGCGTCGTCGTCGCCCTCGAGCGCCTTGTCGGCGCCGATGTCGATCGTGCGGATCGTGACCGGTCCGCCGCCCATGCCGAGCACCGCCTCGCGATAGGCCTCGTACTGCTCGTCCTCGCCCGGCAGCTCGCGCCGGTTCATGAACAGGAACTCGGTGCGGAACAGGCCCACGCCCGAGGCGCCCGCCTCGCGCGCCTGCGCGGCCTCGGCGGGCAGCTCGATGTTGGCGAGCAGTTCGATCGGCACGCCGTCGAGCGTGGCCGACGGCACGTGCACCAGCCGCTCGAGCTGCTTGCGCTCGAGCAGGCCGAGCGCCATCCGGTGCCGGTACTCGTCGAGCACTGCCGGGTCCGGCGCGACGACCAGCACGCCGGTGTCGCCGTCGATCACCAGCCAGTCGTCGTCGCGGACCATCTGGCTCGCGCGGTCGAGGCCGACGACCGCCGGCACGTTCATGCTGCGGGCCAGGATCGCGGTGTGCGACGCGGTGCCGCCGAGGTCGATCGCGAAGCCGCCGGCATGCTTCAACTGCAGCATGTCGGCCGGCGAGATGTCGTGGGCCACGAAGATCAGCGGCACGTCGCCCGGCAGCGCACGCGCGCGCAGCGCACGGCCCGAGCCCGACAGCACGCGCAGGACCCGGTCGGCGACCTGCGTGACGTCGCGGCCGCGCTCGCGCAGGTAGGGATCGTCGAACTGCTCGAACTGCGCGGCCAGGTGCTCGGCCTGCGAGGCGAAGGCCCACTCGGCGTTCTGCCCGTGCGACTCGATGGCGACGGTGGCCTGCGGCGCGAGCGACGGATCGTCGAGGATCATCGCGTGGACCTGCAGCAGCGCCTGCGCCTCGACCGGCGCGTCGGCCGGCAGGTGCGTGCCCAGCGCCTCGAGCTCGGCGCGCACGGTGGCGACGGCACGGGCGAGCCGCGCCGCCTCGCCGCCGCGCTGTGCGAACTCCACGCGGTAGCGCGGCACGTCGATCAGCCGCGTCTCGAGGACCACCGCGCGGCCGACGACGACGCCGCCGCCGATGCCGGTACCGTGCAGGGTCAGCATGGCGTGCGCGCCGCCTCAGCGCCCCGGCGGATCCGAGGCGTCGGGCACATGCGCGCCCTCGCCGAATCCGGAGGCCACCAGCGCCGCGAGCGCGGCCAGCGCCTCGTCCTCGTCGGGGCCGTCGGCCTCGATCGTCAGCGTCGCGCCGCGCGCGGCGGCCAGCATCATCACGCCCATGATGCTCTTGCCGTTCACGCGCCGCGTGCCCTTGGTCAGCCAGACGTCGGACTTGTAGCGCGTCGCGGTCTGCGTCAGCGCCGCCGACGGCCGCGCATGCAGCCCGAGCTTGTTGACGATCGTCGTCTGGATCTGCTTCACGTCTCGTCTCCGTCGGCACGCGCCTCGATCGGCACGATCGTGTCGCGCACGCCATCGAGCAGCTTCGCGGCCACCTCGTCCAGCGGGCCGCGCCGATGGGTCAGTGCCTTGACCAGCAGCGGCAGGTTCACGCCCGCGATCACGATGCAGCGGTTGGGCTCGGCGAGCCGCGAGGCGATGCGCGCCGGCGTCGCACCGAACAGGTCGGTCAGCACGATCACGCCCGAGCCGTCGTTGATCCGGGCGAGCAGCTCGCGCGCCGCCTTCAGCGCGAGCTCCGGGTCCTCGTCGGGGATCACGTCGAGCGCGGCGAGCTGCGGCGGCATCCGGCCGAAGATGTGCCGCGTGCAGTGGATCAGCGCGGTGCCGAGCGGCTCGTGCGAGACGACGAGGATGCCGATCATCGCGGCCGCGCGACCTCGCGTTCGAGGCACTCGACGTACAGGGCCGCGACGTCGAAGCCGGTCTGCTCGACGATCTCGCGAAAGCAGGTCGGGCTGGTGACGTTCACTTCGGTCAGACAGTCGCCGATCACGTCGAGGCCGACCAGGAACAGCCCGCGCGCATGGAGACGGGGCGCGAGCGACTCGGCGATCCGGCGGTCGTCGGCCGACAGCGGCTGGGCGCGCCCGGTGCCGCCGGCGGCGAGGTTGCCGCGCGATTCGCCCTGCTTCGGGATCCGCGCGAGCGCATAGGGCACGACCTGCCCGCCGATCAGCAGCACGCGCTTGTCGCCGTCGGCGATCGCCGGCAGGTAGCGCTGCGCCATCACGCTGCGGGCGCCGAACTGGTTCATCGTCTCGATGATCACCGACAGGTTCGAGTCGCCGCTGCGCGCGCGGAAGATCGAGGCGCCGCCCATGCCGTCGAGCAGCTTGAAGATCGCCTCGCCGTGGCGCTCGACGAAGCCGCGCAGGCGCGCCGGATCGCGGGTGACCATCGTGTCGGCGGTGAACTCGGGGAACTCCGCGATCGCGTACTTCTCGCTGTGGTCGCGGATGGCGGCGGGGTCGTTGAAGACCCGCGCGCCCTCGCGCACCGCATGCTCGAGCAGGTAGGTGCTGTAGACGTACTCGAGGTCGAACGGCGGGTCCTTGCGCATCAGCACCGCGTCGAACGCCGAGATCCGCTCGCCGCGCGGCTCGCCGCACCGCCACCAGCCGTGCGCGTCGTGGCCGACCTCGCCCAGCTGCGGCCCCGACAGCTCGAGCGCCGATGCGTCCGCCCAGGCATGCCCGCCCTCGAGCCAGAGCTGGCCCTGTTCGCAGAACGCGAGCGAGTGGCCACGCGCCGCGGCCGCGACCATGATCGCGTAGGTCGAGTCCTTGTAGGTCTTGAAGGACTCGATCGGGTCGGCGACGATCAGGATGCGCATCGGGCTCCTCGGCGCGGCGGCTCGGGAAAGGGGCGCCGCTTCAGCCGAAGCGGGTGGGGTCCGGGTCGGTCCGCTCGAGCTCGAGCGAGGCCGCGAGCAGCGCCAGCCGCGCGACCACGCCGTACGCGTAGAAGCGGTTCGGCGCGCACTCGGGCGTGCCGTCGGCATCGGGCAGGTTGCACGCCGCGGCGAAGGGCAGCGGCACGAAGCGCGAGCCCGGAGCGTTCAGGTTCTCGTCGCGGCCGCGCTCGCCGTGGACACGGTAGAAGCCGCCGACGACGTACTTGTCGACCATGTAGACCACCGGCTCGGCGACGCCGTTGTCGACCGTCTCGATCGTCGGCACGCCCTCCTGGATGATCACCTCGCTGACCTCCAGGCCCTCCTTGACCACCGCCATCTTGTTGCGCTGCTTGCGGTTGAGGTTCTGCACCTCGGAGGCGTCCTTCACCGACATGATGCCCATGCCGTAGGTGCCGGCGTCGGCCTTCACGATCACGAAGGGCGTCTGGTCGATCCCGTATTCCTTGTACTTCGCGCGGATCAGCTTGAGGGTCGCGTCGACGTTGTGCGCGAGGCATTCCTCGCCCTCGCGCGCCTGGAAATCGACCTTGCCGCAGGTGGAGAAGTACGGGTTCACCAGCCACGGGTCGACGTCGAGCAGCTTGCCGAACTGACGCGCGACGTCGTTGTACGCGGCGAAGTGGTTCGACTTGCGGCGCACCGCCCAGCCGGCATGCAGCGGCGGCAGCAGGATCTGGCCCTGCAGGTCGCGCAGGATGTCCGGGATGCCGGCCGACAGGTCGTTGTTGAGCAGGATCGCACAGGGGTCGAAGCCGGCGAGACCGACGCGCCCGTTGGCGCGCACCAGCGGCTCCATCGTCAGCGACTGGCCATCGGGCAGCTCGACCTGCGTCGGGGCGGTGATCTCGGGATTGAGCGAGCCCAGCCGCACCGTGAGGCCCGTCTGACGCAGCAGCGTCGCGATCCGGACCACGTTCGTCAGGTAGTACGTGTTGCGGGTGTGGTTCTCGGGGATCAGCAGCAGGTTGCGCGCGTCGGGGCAGTACTTCTCGATCGCGACGGTCGCGGCCTGCACGGCCAGCGGCAGCGCCTCGGCCGAGAGGTTGTTGAAGCCGCCCGGATAGAGGTTGGTGTCGACCGGCGCCACCTTGAACGCGGCGTTGCGCAGGTCCACCGAACAGTAGAACGGCGGGGTGTGTTCCTGCCACTCCATGCGGAACCAGCGTTCGATGCGCGGCGTGGCCTCGAGGAACTTGCGCTCGAGCTCAAGCAGCGGGCCGGTCAGCGATGTGACGAAATTGGGGACCATGAGCGTCGGGGCGTCCTCGGGCGGCCATTGTAGCCTCGGACCGCCGGAGCCTGCTGAAGGCTACGGGCGCCCCCTCATCTCACCGGAACACCACCGTCCGGTGTCCGTTCAGCATCACCCGATCCTCCAGGTGATAGCGCAGCGCACGCGCCAGCACCGCCCGCTCGACGTCGCGGCCGTAACGGATCAGGTCGTCGACGGTGTCGTCGTGCTCCACGCGGACCACGTCCTGCTCGATGATCGGACCCTCGTCGAGGTCGGCCGTCACGTAGTGGCTGGTGGCGCCGATCAGCTTCACGCCGCGCTCGAACGCCCGGTGATACGGCTTGGCGCCGACGAACGACGGCAGGAAGCTGTGGTGGATGTTGATCACCCGACCCGGATAGCGTGCGCAGGTGTCGGGCGGCAGGATCTGCATGTATCGCGCGAGGACCAGGGTGTCGACCTCGTGCGACTGGAGCAGGCGCTCCATCTCGGCGAACGCGGCGGGCTTGGTCTCGGGCGTGACCGGCACGTGGTGGAACGGGATGCCGTGGACCTCGACGTCGCGCCGCAGGTCGTCGTGGTTCGCGATCACGCACGGGATCTCGCAGCGCAGCTCGCCGGCCCGCCAGCGGTAGAGCAGGTCGATGAGGCAGTGGTCGAGCTTGCTCACCAGCAGCGCCACGCGGCGCGGCACCGCCGAATCCGACAGCCGCCAGGTCATGTCATAGCGGTCGGCGATCGGACCGAAGCCCTCGGCGAAGCGGTCGCGTCCTTCCGGCAGCGAGGACGCGAGGATCGCGTTGCGCATGAAGAAGCGGCCGCGCTCGCGATCGGCGTGGTGATTGGCCTCGAGGATCCAGCCGCCGCGCTCGGCGATGAAGCGGGACACCTCGGCGACGATGCCCACGCGGTCGGGGCAGTCGATGGTCAGCGTGTAGTGACGTTCGGAGAGCATCGTCAGATTATGGCCGAGCCTCGGTGCC
>CAIUGQ010000579.1 GCA_903898725.1 uncultured Burkholderiales bacterium
CTCGCGACGCGGCCCCGCGCCGCCTGAACCGCGCCGCCTGAACCGCACGCGCTGCGTCGCCCGCCGCGGACCCCGTCCCCGGCCCGCGCAGACAGCCCCCGATCTACCGCCGTCGCGAACCCGACCCGCGCACGGCCGCCACCAGGATTCCGCCATGACCGCCTCTCGCCGTCTCCCGTCGCTGCGTACCCTCGCCGCCGCCGTCGCGCTCGCCGCGGCACCCGTCCTGTCCTTCGCCCAGGTCGCTGTCGGCGACCCCTGGGTCCGTGCCACCGTGCCGCAGCAGCAGGCCTCGGGCGCGTTCATGACCCTGACCGCGCCGCAGGGCGCCCGCCTCGTCGGCGCCAGCTCGCCGGTGGCGGGTGTCGTCGAGGTCCACGAGATGAAGCGCGAGGGCGACGTCATGCGCATGCGCGCGATCGACGGGCTCGATCTGCCCGCGGGCCGGGCGGTCAAGCTCGAGCCCGGCGGCTACCACGTGATGCTGATGAGCCTGAAGCAGACGCTCAATGCCGGCGACACCGTGCCGCTGACGCTGATCTTCGAGTCCGCGGACCGCAGTCGGCAGACCGTCGAGGTCAAGGCGCCGGTGCGGCCGCTCGCGACGGGGGCGGCGGCACCGAAGCACAAGCACTGAGCGGCGTCGGCCCGCGCCGCGCGACCACGGCGGCCCACGGCCGCCGGGTGTCCGGCAGCAGGCGGCCGTCGGCGTCGACCGGTACCCGGCTCAGCGCGACCACGTCGGACACGTTGCCGCCGATCGTCTGGAGCTCGCCCGGGCGCGTGCCGACCACCAGGTCGCAGTGGTACGCGCCGCGGCGCAGGGCGCCGTAGGGCACGAAGCCGCCGCGCTGCGCGAGCTCGACCGTGCCCTCGCGCGCCTGGCAGACGAGATCGCCGACGCGCGGTGCGGCGCGTGCCGCGTCGCGCGTCTCGAAGGCATCGTTGGGGCGGGCCCGCATGAAGCGCTCGATGTAGTCCCAGTGCAGCACGGTGGCGGGGAACTCGTCGCCGCCCAGCCCGGCGCCGCGCGCCAGCCACGACCTGAAGGCCGCGGACCAGGGGCGCAGCTCGCCCGAGGCGCCGACGATGGGCGCGCGCGTCACGCCGTACCAGTAGACCAGCACGCGCGAGAGCATCGGCGCGTGCAGCTCGTGGGTCGGCGCGGCCGGATCGGCGAACGACAGCCGGCCGCCGGCCGCCGCCCCGTTGCCGTTCGTGGGCGGTGCCTCGCCGGGCGACGCGAGCTCGGGCGAGCCGAACAGCGCCCACTCCTGCCGCGCGAGGAACACCATCCGCTCGCAGGCGCTCGGCACCGGGAATGCGGGGGCCACGTTCTGCGTCGCGGTGAGCGACGGCGCCGGCCGCTCGACGGCACGCGGCTCGGGCCGCGGGGCGGCGCAGCCGGCGAGCGCGGCGACCAGCACCCCGACGAGCATCGCGATGGGCGTCGCGCTGCGCGCACGGACCCCGGGACGGACGTTGACCATCGCCCGATTGTCCGTCAGCCGTGTGTCATGCGTGAAGCGCTGCGGGCCGGGTGCGGCCCGGCCGCATCCGGAACGCGGCCTTCGATGGCGCATCGCGCCGGGCGTACCATGACCGCAGCATGTCAGCCCACCCCGAGGCCACCCCCGCGGCCCCAGTGTCCGCCGAGTCCGCGCGCCGCTCGGCGACGCTTCGCGGCATGGTCTGGATGGTGATCGGCGGCCTGCTGCTCGTCACGATGAACGCGCTGATGAAGCGCATGACCGCCGAGATGTCGCCGCTGCAGGCGCAGTTCCTGCGCTACCTGTTCGGCCTGCTGGTGATGATGCCCTGGGTGATGCGTGCCGGGTTCGCCGCCTACCGGCCCAGGCACCTGCCCGGCCAGCTGTGGCGCGGGCTCATCCACACCGCGGCGCTGACGCTGTTCTTCATCGCGCTGCCGCACGTGCCGCTCGCCGACATGACCGCGATCCTCTTCACCACGCCGATCTTCGTGTTGGCCGGGGCCGCGCTGGTGCTTCGCGAACGGGTGACCGCCGCGCGCTGGGTGGCGGCCGCGGTCGGCTTCGCGGGGGTGGCCGTCGTGGTCTGGCCGCATCTGCGCGGCGGCGGGGCCGGCATCTGGAGCCTGGTGATGCTCGCGTCCTCGCCGTTCTTCGCCGCCTCGTTCCTCATCAACAAGGCGCTGACGAAGCACGACTCGCCGGCGGTCATCGTCACCTGGCAGAACCTGGTGGTGACGCTGCTCGCGCTGCCGATGGCACTGCCCTTCTGGGAGACCCCGAGCGCCTTCCAGTGGGGCGCCTTTCTGGTCTGCGGGCTGCTCGGCAGTGCCGCCCACGTCGCGATGACCCGGGCGTTCTCGCTGGGCGACATCTCGGCGATGCAGCCCGTCCGCTTCCTCGATCTCGTCTGGTCGTCGCTGCTCGGGCTCGCGCTGTTCGGCGACTCGCCGACCTTCAACACGCTGGCGGGCGGGGCGATCATCGTCGCATCGACGATCTGGATCGCCCGGCGCGAGGCGATCGAGCGGCGCCCGCGAACC
>CAIUGQ010000580.1 GCA_903898725.1 uncultured Burkholderiales bacterium
CCAGGGCGAGGCGATCCTGCGCCAGCCGCTGGTGATCGCGATGCTCGCCGTGCCGATCCTGATCCAGGTCGTCTTCAACGCGTGGCTCGCCTACTGGCTGAACCGGCGCCTCGGCGAGTCGCACGCCGTCGCCTGCCCGTCGGCGCTGATCGGCGCGAGCAACTTCTTCGAGCTCGCGGTCGCCGCCGCGATCAGCCTGTTCGGCTTCGAGTCCGGGGCGGCGCTGGCCACCGTCGTGGGCGTGCTGATCGAGGTGCCGCTGATGCTGCTCGTGGTGCGCAGCGTCCGCCGCAGCAAGGACTGGTACGAATCGGGCCTGCGGCCCGGCTGAATCCGATCGAATCGGCCGGCTCGCGCCGGCGAAGGAGTGCCCTCGTGTCGAAGGTCTGCGGATCGTTCTCCCTGCGTGCGGCCACGTCGGCCGACTGGCCGGCCGTCGCACGGCTGCTCGAGGCGCATGGCCTGCCGCTGCAGGGCGCCGAGGCGAACCTGCCGGACACGGTGCTGGCGCTCGCCGACGGCGAGGTCCTGGGCTGCGCCGCGGCCGAGGTGCACGGCGGCGTCGCGCTGCTGCGCTCGGTGGCGGTGGCGCCGGGGCGCACCGGCCGCGGGGTCGGTGCAGCGCTGGTGAAGGCCGTGCTCGAGACCGCCCGGCGGCGCGGTCTGCGCTCGCTCCACCTGCAGACCACCACCGCGCCCGACTGGTTCGCGCGCTTCGGGTTCGTGCGCGAGCCGATCTCGCAGGCGCCGGACGCGCTGGCCGCCTCGTCGCAGCTGCAGGGCGCCTGCCCGGCCTCGGCGGTGTTCATGTCGCTGCCGCTGCACACGCCGGCGCGGCCTGCCTCGGTGGCGGGCGGCCTGCCGGTCGCGGTCATCGGCGCGGGGCCGGTCGGGCTGGCCGCGGCCGCACGCCTGCTCGAGCGTGGCATCGAGCCGCTGGTGCTGGAGGCGGGCGCCTCGGTGGGCGCGAACCTGCTCGACTACGGCCATGTGCGCCTCTTCTCGCCGTGGCGCTTCGACGTCGATCCGGCGATCGCCGCGCGTCTCGAGGCGGCCGGCTGGCAGGCACCGCCCGCCGAGGACCTGCCGCTGGCGCGCGACGTCGTCGAGCGCGTGCTGCGGCCGTTCGCGGCGCTGCCCGAGGTGGCGCGCGGCCTGCGGCTCGGCACGCGGGTCACCGCCATCGTCCGCGAGGGGTTCGACAAGGCCCGGAGCGCCGGCCGCGAGGCCGCCCCGTTCGTGATCCGCGCGCTGCAGGACGGCCGCCAGATCACGCTGCGCGCCCGGGCCGTGATCGATGCGAGCGGCACCTGGTCGTCGCCGAATCCGCTCGGTGCCGACGGCCTGCCCGCGCCGGGCGAGGCCGAGCACGCGAGCGCGATCGCCTACGGCGTGCCCGACGTCCTCGGACGCGATCGCGCGCGCTATGCGGGCCGTCGCACGCTCGTGGTGGGTTCGGGCCATTCGGCGGCCAACGTGCTGCTCGACCTCGCCGCGCTCGCGCGCGAGGTGCCCGGCACGCGGCTCGTGTGGGCCACGCGCACGACCTCGCTCGCACGCGCCTTCGGCGGCGGCGAGGCCGACGGCCTGCCCGCGCGCGGACAGCTCGGTGCATCGCTCGCGGCGCTGCATGCGGGCGGCGGACTGGCGTTCTTCGGCGGTCTGCACTTGAGTGGCGTCTCGAGCGGCGCGACGCATCCCGGTCACGCGTCGGCCGGGCGCCCGACGCTCGTCGTCGAAGGCACGCTGCCCGATGGCCGCGCCGAGCGCATCGAGGACATCGACGAGATCGTCTGCGCGACCGGACAGCGGCCCGATCTGGCGATGACGCGCGAACTGCGCGTGGGGCTCGACCCGTGGCTCGAATCGGTCGCGGCGCTCGGGCCGCTGATCGATCCGAACCTGCACAGCTGCGGCACCGTGCGGCCCCACGGGCATCGCGAGCTCGGCCATCCCGAGCCGGGCTTCTACACCGTCGGCGTCAAGAGCTACGGCCGTGCGCCGACCTTCCTGATGGCGACGGGCTTCGAGCAGGTGCGCTCGGTGGTCGCCGCGATCGCGGGCGATGCCGCGTCGGCCGACCGCGTCGAGCTCGAGCTGCCGCAGACCGGCGTGTGTGGCGTCGCGGGTTCGACGGTCGCCGCGACGCCGCAAGGGGCTGCAGAAGGCTGCTGCGCGCCCGAGCCCGCACCCGCCGCCGCCTGCTGCGCCCGCACGCCCGCGATCCCGATCGCCGTCTCGCGCTGCTGCGGCTGAGCGCCGTCCGTGGCCGAGGCGCGGCCTGCGGGGCCGCGCCTCGTGTGCCTCAGACCCGGCTCGTGCGTCCCGCCCAGAACGGTTCGCGCAGCACCTTCTTCAGGATCTTGCCCGACGCGTTGCGCGGGATCTCGTCGGCGAAGCCGACCGAGCGCGGCAGCTTGAAGCCGGCGAGGTGCCCGCGCGACCAGGCGAGCAGCGTCGCCTCGTCGAGCGCGGCGCCCGCGCGCCGCACGACGATCGCATGCACGGTCTCGCCCCATTCCTCGCTGGGCACGCCGATCACCGCGACGTCGTGCACGTCGGGATGCGCGTCGAGCACCGCCTCGATCTCGGCCGGATACACGTTCACGCCGCCCGAGATGATCATGTCCTTCTTGCGGTCGCAGATGTAGACGAAGCCCTCCTCGTCGAGATAGGCCACGTCGCCCACCGTCTGGAAGTCGCCGCGTCGGTCCGCCTCGAACTTCGCGTCGGCCTTGTGGTACGTCGCGAAGACGCTCGGGCTTCGCACCGCGATCTCGCCGGGCACGTGCGGCTGCGTCACCTCGCGCCCCTCGTCGTCGAACAGTCGGATCTCGACCATCGGCGCGGGCCGTCCGCAGGAGCCGGGCTTGCGCAGCTGGTCCTCGGGGCGCAGCACGGTGTTCACGCCGAGCTCGGTCGAGCCGTAGACCTCGAACAGCGAGTCGGACGGGAAGAGCGCGAGGTAGGCCTGCTTGAGCGCGAACGACCAGGGGGCGGCGTTCGCGATGAAGCGCTTCATGCTCGAGACGTCGTGGCGGGCCCGGGCCTCGGCGGGCAGGCTGCAGACCATCCGCACCGGCGCGGGCGCGCCGAAGGTGGTGGTGACGCGATGGCGCGCGATCAGGCGCAGCCAGTCCTCGGCATCGAAGCGGCGCTGCAGCACCACGGTGTTGCCCAGCGTGTGCGCGATCGCCATGAAGCCGCCGGGCCCGGAATGGTAGAGCGGCCCGGTGGTCAGGTAGACGTCGCTGGCACCGTAGCCGATGTGCTGCAGCAGCGCCGTCTGCTGCGCCGCGTGCGGCGGGTTGCGCACCGCGCCCTTGGGCTTGCCGGTGGTGCCCGAGGTGTAGATCATCGACTGCGCCGTGACCGTGCCGTCGTTCACCACCGCGGGTTCGTCCGCGCTGGCGGCCGCGACCAGTGCCTCGAGGTCGCGCTGGCCGGGCAGCGGCGCGCCGCCGAACACCAGCACCTCGCGGACCTTCGGCACCTGCGCGCGGATCGTCGCGAACAGCGGCGCCTGCTCGGCATCGACGCAGGCGAGCACCGCATCCGAGTCGTCGACGACGTACTGCGCCTCGTCGGCCGTGAGCCGGTAATTGAGCGGCACCGCGACCGCGCCGAGCTTGCGGCATGCATGCACGATGCGCACGACGCCCGGCGAGTTCTGCCCGCACCAGACGAGCTTGTCGCCGCGTCGCACGCCGAGCGCGCGCAGCGCGTTCGCCAGCCGGTTGGCCTGCGCGTTGAGCTCGGCGAAGGTCCAGCGCACCAGGGTGCCGTCGGGGCGGTCGTCGATCACCGCCACCTTGTCGGCGAGCGTCTCGGCGTGCCGGGTCAGGTAGTCGGGCAGGGGAGGCGGGAGCGCGCTCATGCGTGCGGCCGCGGGGGGGTGAGGCATCCGTCGTTCATCCGTGTCTCCTCCGCGCTCGTCGGCGCCTGGACGCGCAAGCCTAGCCGAGGCCCGCGCGGGCGTCACGGCGCGATGCCGCTCGCGCGCCGCGCGTGTCGAACGGTGGCCCGCGGGGCGCGTCGCCGCCGGTCGCATTGGTATGCTGGCCCGGACGCCCTCCACGGACCCGCCCGTCGCCGATGATCCCGCCCATCGATTCCGCCGAGCGCTG
This sequence comes from uncultured Burkholderiales bacterium, assembly GCA_903898725.1. GTDB lineage: Bacteria > Pseudomonadota > Gammaproteobacteria > Burkholderiales > Burkholderiaceae_E > UBA4615. Next base: position 4,128 of record CAIUGQ010000580.1, read on the forward strand.
GCTTGCCGCCTTCGGGGCTGCGCTCGCGCGCGGCGATGCCGACGCCGCTGCCGGCCTGTTCCACGACGACGGCTGCTGGCGCGACCTCACCAGCTTCACCTGGTCGATCCGAACGCTCGACGGCCGCGCCGCGATCGCCGACATGCTGCGCGCCACGCTCGCGCACGTGCGCCCCGGCGGCTGGACGCTCGACGGCACGCCGAGCGCTGCCGGCGAGACCGTCGAGGCGTGGCTGCGCTTCGAGACCGCCGTCGGCCGCGGCCGCGCGGTGCTGCGGCTGCGGGACGGCCGGGCCTGGACGCTGATGACGATGCTCGCCGAGCTCGCCGGGCACGAGGAGCCGGCCGGCGAGCGCCGCCCGCTCGGCGTCACGCACGGCGCCTATGGCAGCGGCCAGCGCAGCTGGCTCGAGTCGCGCGAGGCCCGGCGCGCCGCGCTCGGGCGCAGCGTCCAGCCCTGGTGCCTGATCGTCGGGGGCGGGCAGGGCGGTCTGGCGCTCGCCGCCCGCCTCAAGCGCCTCGGCGTGCCCGCGCTGATCGTCGATCGCCACGCGCGGCCCGGCGACGCCTGGCGCTCGCGCTACCGCTCGCTCGTGCTGCACGACCCGGTCTGGTACGACCACATGCCGTACCTGCCGTTCCCCGATCACTGGCCGGTCTTCACGCCCAAGGACAAGATGGGCGACTGGCTCGAGGCCTATGCCTCGATCATGGAGCTCGACATCTGGGGCTCGACCACCTGTGTCGGCGCGACGCGCGACGAGGGCGCGGGCCTGTGGTCGGTCACCGTCGAGCGCGACGGCGAGCGCCATGTGCTGCGCCCCGCCCACCTCGTGCTCGCCACTGGCCTGTCGGGCCTGCCGCAGGAGCCCGAGTTCGCCGGCGCCGAGCGCTTCGAGGGCACGCAGCAACATTCGGGGGCCTATGCGGGCGGCGCGCCGTGGGCGGGTCGGGACTGCGTGGTCGTCGGCTCGAACAACTCGGCGCACGACATCTGCGCCGACCTCTGGGAGCACGGTGCGCGGGTCACGATGCTGCAGCGCTCGAGCACGATGGTCGCGCGCTCCGAGACCCTGCAGGCGCTCGGCTGGGGCCGGCTGTTCTCCGAGGACGCGCTGCGTCGCGGCGTGACCACCGAGCGCGCCGACATGACGCTCGCCTCGATGCCGTACCGGGTGCTGGCCCAGGCGCAGACCGCCGTCACCACCGAGATCGCGCGGCGCGACGCCGACTTCTACGACCGCCTGCGCGCGGCGGGCTTCATGCTCGACTTCGGCGAGGACGGCTCCGGGCTGTCGATGAAGTACCTGCGCCGCGGCTCGGGCTACTACATCGACGTCGGCGCCTCCGAGCTGGTCGCCGACGGGCGCATCGGCCTGCGCAGCGGCGTGACGGTGCGCGAGCTGCGCGCGCGCTCGGTGGTGCTCGACGACGGCAGCGAGCTGCCGGCCGATCTGGTCGTCCATGCGACCGGCTTCGGGCCGCTGTCGGACGTCGTCGCCCGGCTGGTCTCGCCCGAGGTCGCCGAGCGGATCGGCCCGATCTGGGGGCTCGGGTCCGGCACGACGCGCGACCCCGGCCCGTGGACCGGGGAGCTGCGCAACATGTGGACACCGACCGCGCAGCCCGGCCTGTGGATCCACGGCGGCAACCTGCAGCAGTCGCGCTTCTACTCGCTGCAGCTCGCGCTGCAGCTCAAGGCGCGGTTCGCCGGCATCGACACGCCGGTCTACGACCCGGCCCCCGCCGCATGAGCGGCGCGGCCGTCGTCGACGGCACCGCCGAGGCCCGCCGCCGCGCGATCGTCGCGATCATCGCGGCCACCGTGCCGACGCTGCCCTTCGGCACCATCTACGCGTACAGCGTGTTCCTCGCGCCGATGGAGGCGATGCTCGGCATCGGCCGCGCCGACATGGCGTTCGCCTTCTCGCTCGCCTCGATCACGCTGACCGTCGGCATGGTCGGCGCCCCGCGCCTGTACCGCCGCTTCTCGCCGCCCGCGCTGCTGCTCGGCTGCGGGCTGCTGAGCGCCTCCGGGCTGCTGGTGGCCGCGACGGCGGGTGGCCTCGCTCAGCTCGCGCTCGGCTACGGCGTGCTCTTCGGACTGGGCGGCGGCGTGGTCTTCACGACGCTGCAGCAGGGCATGAACCAGGCGGTCGTCTCGCGCACCGGACTGGCCAACGGCTACTACGTGAGCCTGTATCCGCTGGGTGCGATGATCGGCGCGCCGCTGCTGGGCTGGGCGATCGGCGCCCACGGGCTGCGCCTGACGCTGGCGGCGCTGGCGGTGACGATCGCCGTCGCGACCGCGGCCGCCGCGCTGATGTATCGCGCCGCCGGCCTGCGCATGCGCGACGCCGCCGCCGCGGCGGCCGACGACGAGGCGCGCCGCTGGGACGTCTTCGCGCGGCTGTTCGCGGTGTTCTTCCTCGCGGCGGCCGCCGGGCTGACGGTGATGAGCCAGGCCGCCGGCATCCTGAAGGCCTACGGCGCCGGCACCGCGATGGCGCTCGGCGCCACCTCGTTCATCACCGGGTCGATCGCGGCCGCGCGCCTGTCCGGCGGCTGGCTGGTCGACCGGTTCCGGGCACCGCGGGTCGGCGCCTTCGCGCACCTGCTCGCGCTCTGCGGCGCGCTGGCGCTGCTGAACTGGCCGTCGCCGACGATGGCGGTCGCCGGGCTGACGATGATCGGCTGCGGCTACGGCATCGTGTCGGGCATGACCGCCGGCGCGATCGCGCAGTACTGGCACCGCAACGCGTTCGGGCGCGTGGCCGGGCAGATCTACATCGCCTGGTGCCTCGCCGCGATCACGCTGCCGATGGTCGCCGGCTGGCTCTTCGACCGCTCGCAGGGCTATCACGGCGCGATGATGCTCGCCGCCGCGGTCAACCTCGCCGGCATCGCGATGTCGCTGACCCTGCCCGGGCGCTCGACGCGCCGCGCGGGCGAGGCCGCCTGAACCCGCCCGAGCCCGCCTGAGCCCGCCTGAGCCCGCCTGAGCCCGCCTGAGCCCGCCCGAGCCCGCGTGCAGAAACCCGCCTCGCGGGCGGGTCGACAAGGCCGGGCCGGCGCAGAATGGCGGGATGGAACCCGTCATCCCCTCCGCCCCCACGGACCGGCCGTCCGAGCGTGGCCTCGCGTTCGCGCGCCAGCTGGTCGGCCTGAACACCGTCAGCCGCAACTCGAACCTAGAGCTCATCCACATCGTCCGCGACGAGCTCCAGCGGCTCGGCGTCACGAGCCGACTCACCTACAACGACGACCGGACCAAGGCGAACCTGTTCGCCACGCTCGGCGAGGGCAAGCCTGCCGGCGTGATCCTGTCGGGCCACACCGACACCGTGCCCTGGGACGGCCAGGACTGGACGGTCGACCCGCTGGGCGCCGAGGTCCGCGACGGCCGCCTCTACGGCCGGGGATCGGCCGACATGAAGGGCTTCATCGGGCTGGCCCTCGGGCAGGCCGAGCGCTTCCTGGCGAGCGACGCGCCGTTCGCCATCCACTTCGCGTTCACCTACGACGAGGAGACCGGCTGCTTCGGCGTCAAGGAGCTGCTGGCCGACCTGCGTGACGCCGGCATCGCGCCGCTCGCCTGCATCGTCGGCGAGCCCACCAGCATGGTCCCCGCGATCGCCCACAAGGGCGTGCACCGCTGGCGCTGCTGCGTGCGCGGCAAGGAGGCGCATTCGTCGCTCACGCCGCAGTCGGTCAACGCCATCGAGATGGCCGCGCGGGTCATCGGGCGGCTGCGCGACATGGCCGAGCGGCTCGAGGCGGAGGAGCCCCGCCACGCGGGCTTCGACGTGCCGTGGTCGACGGTCAGCGTCGGCCAGTTCCACGGCGGCATCGCGGACAACGTGGTCCCGCGCGATGCCGAGTTCCGCTACGAGTTCCGCGACCTGCCCACCGCCGACGTCGGCGCGATGCAGGCCGAGGTGCTCGACTACGCGCGGGCGCTCGAGCCGTCGATGCAGCGCATCGCACCCGCCGCGGGGTTCCGCTTCGAGCCGATCTGCGAGGTGCCGAGCTTTCTCGGGTCGGCGGCCGATCCGGTGACCCGGATGGCGCAGCGGCTCTCGGGCGAGTCCGGCACGACGCTGGTGGCCTTCGGCACCGAGGCGGGGCTGTTCAAGCGCGCCGGGATACCGTCGGTGGTCTGCGGGCCGGGCAGCATCGTGCAGGCGCACCAGCCCGACGAGTACGTGAGTCTCGAGCAGCTGGCGCGCTGCGAGCGGTTCCTGCAGGGTCTGGCGGGCAGCCGCGGCATCGGCTGACCGATGTGCCGCGGCCGACGGCGGGCGAGCGCCCGCCGCCCGGAGGGCGCAGGCTAGGACGAAGCAGGCCGCGAGCGGCGGCCCGGTGCCGGCGGCGGCACGTAGCCGGCGACGCGATACAGGCTCGCGTCGATCCGTTCGCCGTCGTTGAAGCGGGTCACCACGCAGGCGATGACCGCCCCCTTGGCGACGAGCTCCGAGCCGTACTGGCGCACGTCGGCCAGCGGCGTGCCGGTCTCGGCGGAGATCTCGAAATCGAGGCGTTCGTGATGCTTGCGGATGCAGGCCAGGACGGCTGCCGCGTCGGGTGCGCCCATGTCAGCCGCGCCGCAGGTTCGGCAGCGACGGACCACGAGGTGCCGACGGGCCATCCTTGTGGCGGAAATTGATCCGTCCCTTGCTGAGGTCGTAGGGCGACATCTCGAGCGTGACGTGATCGCCGGCGAGAATCCGGATGCGGTGCTTGCGCATCTTGCCGGATGCGTAGGCGGTGACTTCCACGCCGTTCTCCAGCGTGACGCGGAACCGGGTCTGCGGCAGCACCTCGCTGACGACGCCTCCCAACTCGATGAGCTCTTCCTTCGACATCTGCACTCCTGAATGGCCGCCCGTCGCACCGTGAACCACGGTGCGGGGAACGACCGGACCGACCTCGACCCGGACGGGCGATGCGGGGCGGGGTCGGTTGAGGCGGCTTCGAGACCGCCTGGGAGGAACCTGCATTGGTGCGCGGTGCGCCGCAAGACAGGGCCCGTACTGGGCGCCCGACCCCTTGGCGGGGGCCGGCGTCGAGTCTGCCGTGGGGAGTGCTGATCGGCGCCGAACGGAGCCGGGGCAGCCCGGGGGCCACTCGAACCCATAGTGTACGCCCGTACACCGTCCGCTGTCTCGAAATCTGTACGGTCCGAGGGGTGCGGACGCGGCCCGCGGCACCGGCCGGCCGGGCCGTTTCGGGCCGAGTCAGGCCGTCTCAGGCGTTCTCAGGCCGCCTCAGGCCTGCAGCCGCCGGTACAGGGCATCCGAGCGCAGCAGGTGCGCCCGCATCGCCGCCTCCGCCGCGTCGGGGTCGCGCGCCTCGATCGCGTCCACCAGCCGGGTGTGCTCGGCAATCGTCAGCAGCTCGGCGCCCGGCGCCCGTACCAGCGGCCGGTAGAAGTCGCCCGCCCACTGGAAGACCGCCTCGACGATCGCCGGGAAGATCGGGTTGCCGCCGATGCGCGCGAGCTCGCGGTGAAAGGCCATGTCGTCGGCGAGGAAGGTGTCGAGCGCGGGCAGCGGGGCCCGCTGCGCCTCGATGCGGGCGCGCAGCGCGGCCACGTCGGCCGGGGTCGCGTGCTCGGCGGCGCGCCGGGCCGTGCCGGCCTCCAGGAACACCCGCGCCTCGAGCAGGTGGGCGAGCGTGTGCGGCTCGACCTGCAGCAGGTGGCGGGCGCCGCCGGCGATCTGCCCGATCAGGTCGCGCGCCGTCGGCACCACCACGCGGGCGCGCTCGCCGTGCGAGATCTCGACGATGCCCGAGCGCGCCATCGCCTGCAGCGCCTCGCGGATCGCCGGTCGTCCGACGCCGTAGGCCGCCATCAGCTCGCGCTCGGGCGGCAGCGGGTCGCCCGGCCCGATCTCGCCCGACTCGATGCGCCGCATCAGGCGCTCGAGCACGTCCTGGTAGAGCTTGCGCCGCTGGATCGGGCCGTCGGCCTGCATCGCGCCCCTCAGGTGATGCGCCGGATGCTGTCGGCGATCTCGTCCCGGTCGAAGACCCGCTTCCAGTCGTCGCGCATCAGCCTCGGCTTGCCGAAGGTGATCGCCTTGTTGCAGGCGTCGGAGAACTGGCCGGGGATCTCCTTGAAGATCACCGCACCGAGGATCGTCATGTGGCCGAGCAGGAAGTCGCGGGCGGCCTCCGCCGGCACGCCGCGTGCGACGACCTCGTCCATCGCCTCGCGCATCACGTCGAGCAGCGTCGCGCAGACCGTCTCGGACAGCCCGGGCTCGAGCAGCGCCATCTGCTCGACCGTCAGCCGGTGCGAGCGCAGGATCGGCTGGTAGATCACCCGCGCGATCGCCTCGCCGAGGTCGAAGGCCTCGGGCGGCCCCTGCATCAGCGCGCTGACGATCGACTGCCGGGCGTGGCCGCCGCCGAAGAAGTCGCGGCGCGCCTCGGCGGTGGTCTCGTCGTTGAAGATCGGCGGATGGCAGGGGTGGGCCACGAAGTAGACCAGGTCCGAGCGCTCCGGCAGGTGGCCGGCGAAGGGCGCCGCGGCGTCCAGGGTCATCACCATCGTGCCCGGCGCGAGCAGCGGCTCGATCTCGGCCGCGAGCCTGCCGATAAGCGTGTCCGGCACCGCGAGGATGACCACCCCGGCACCGTCGAGCGCGGCCTCGGCGCTCATGCAGTCGATGCCGAGCTCCTGGCGCAGTCGCGCGCGCCCGGCCTCGCCCGGCTCGACGTGGCGGACCGCGTAGGCCGAGCCCATCAGGTTCTTCGAGAGGCGAACCCCCATCTTTCCGCCCGCGCCGAAGAGCGCGATCGTCGTCTGTGTCGTCATGGCTGTGCAGTCCGGTTCAGTGTGGGCTGATGGTATGATCACCGTACCAACCGGTCAACCCGCAGCCGGTGCCGCGCCGGCGTCCCGGTCGACCCGGCGGCGCGTCGGCTGCGCACGAGCGAGACGCGATGACATTGGCGATGAGCTGGGACGAATGGGCCCGGCATGACGGGCTGGCGCTCGCCGAGCGCGTGCGCGCCGGCGACCTGACGGCCGGCGAGCTCGCGGCGCAGGCCGCCGCCGGCATCGCGATGACGAACCCCGCGCTGTCCGCCGTCGTCGAGGTCTTCGACGACGTGGTCGCCGACCCGCTGCGCGACGGCATGGACCCCTCGGGTCTGTTCGCGGGCGTGCCCTACCTGATGAAGGACCTCGGCCCGACGCTCGGGGGCCGGCTGCAGGAGATGGGCTCGCTGCTGATGCGCGGCCATCGCGCCCCGGCCGACAGCTTCCTCACCGGCCGTATCCGGCGTGCCGGCCTGAACATCATCGGGCGCAGCACCACGCCCGAGTTCGGTGTCTGCAGCTCCGCCGAGAACCCCGCCGTCTACGTGACCCGCAATCCCTGGGACACCGGCTACACCACCTGCGGATCGTCCGCCGGCACCGCGGCGATGGTCGCGGCCGGCGTCGTGCCGCTGTCGCATGCGACCGATGGCGGCGGCTCGATCCGCATCCCCGCCGGGGTCAACGGCAACCTCGGGCTCAAGCCCTCGCGCGGCGTGTTCTCGATCGCGCCCGGCGCCTCGGACCTCACCGGTCTGGTGTCCACGCAGGGCTGCCAGAGCCGCAGCGTGCGCGACACCGCCGCCTTCGTCGACCGCTGCCGGGGCGGCGCGCCGGGCGAGTTCATGCCGTACTGGATGCCGGCCGAGCCGTACCTGTCGCTGATCGGGCGCGATCCGCCGCGCCTGCGCATCGCGCTGTCGCACGAGTGGGGCGAGTACCGCGCCACGCCGCACATCGTGGCCGAGCTCGAGCGGGTCGGCCGCTTCCTCGAGGGGCTCGGCCATCACGTCGAGTGGGCGCTGCCCGAGGTCGACTTCCGCGCGGCCTTCGAGGCGCAGACCACCTGCTACATCAGCAACTTCGCGCAGACCATCACGAACCTGCTCGCGCCGCTCGGGCTCGAGCGCCCGCCCGCCGACCGCGTCGAGCCGATCAACGTGCTGATCTGGGAAGCCGGCCGCCACATCTCGTTCGCCGAGCGGGCCCGGATGCAGGCGGTGTTCAACACCACGTCGCGCGCGTTCGGCGCGTTCTTCGAGTCGTGGGACATCATCCTCACGCCGATCACCGCGCTGCCCACGCCGCGCATCGGCACCACCGAGTACCTGACGACCAGCGACAACCCGTCGGTGCACGACTGGTTCGCCAACCTCTGGCGCTTCTTCGCCTACACCCCGCTCGCCAACCTGTGCGGGCTGCCCGGCCTGTCGATGCCGATGGCGACGCACGCCGACGGCCTGCCGCTCGGCATCCAGGCGCAGGCCGCGCAGGCCGGCGACGGTCTGCTGCTGCAGCTCGCCGCGCAGATCGAGCGTGCGCTCGAGGGCCGCTGGAACGGCGGCCGCCGGCCCGGCATCCACGTCACGACGGACCCGCGATGACCCTCAAGACCTCCGACCTGTGCGACGCCTGCGATGCGGCGCGCGCCTGCGCGCTGCCCTTTCGCGGCTACGGCCGCCGTCGCGCCTTCGCCGGCACGATCCGCACGCTGCGCTGCTTCGAGGACATCGGCCTGATGCGCGCCATCGTCAGCGAGCCGGGCCACGACCGGGTGCTGGTCATCGACGGCGGCGGCTCGCTCGCCCGCGCGCTCTTCGGCGACGTGATGGCGGCGGTGGCCGCCCGCAACGGCTGGGCGGGGCTGGTGATCCACGGCGTGATCCGCGACGCGCTCGAGATCGACGCGATGGAGATCGGCGTCAAGGCACTGGGCACGGTGCCGCGGCGCGGCGAGCGCACCGGTGCCGGCGAGGTCGACGTGCCGGTCGTCTTCGGCGGGGTCACGTTCACGCCGGGACTGAGGCTGGTCGCCGACGAGGACGGCGTGATCGTGCTGCCCGAGGGTGTGCGCGAGACGGACCTCGATACCCAGGGGGCGGTGGCGGCGACCGCGGCGTTCGCGGCGGGTGCCGGGCCGGCCTAGCGCGGCGGCGCGGCTCGCCGCGTCCGGAGGCGTCGCGGCTCGGCGCGCTCCGGGCTTCAGGCTTCGGGGCTTCGGGCGCTTAGGCCCTCACGCCCTCAGGGCTTCTTGCCCCAGTCCGCGTCGCGCGCGCCCGCGCCACCGGCCACCGAGTAGACGACCTGCGTGTTGCGGGTCTTCATGAACGCCTCGAGCGTCTCGCCGCGCATCGCCGCGTACAGATGCAGGTTCGAGGTGCCGACGGCCGCGCCCAGCTTCTCGAGCATGAAGAAGATCACGCCGTAGTGGATCAGGCCGCGCCAGTCGCGTCGGCGAACGAGCTCGCGCTCCTCCTCCGTCAGACCGGCCTCGGCGAAGCTCGCCTCCGGGTCGGCCAGGAACGCCCGCCGATGCGCGGGCTCGATCATGCGGTGCAGGTAGCGGTTCAGGCGATACGCCTTGCGGCTGGCCGCGAGCGTGAACGGATAGGTGCCGTCGAGCCGCTCCGCGCCCGCCATCTGCAGGCCCATCCGTGCGCGATGCCGCGCGTTCGATGCCTCGGACGGCGCGTCCGCAGCGTTCTCGAGCAGCAGCGTCGCGATGCCCGTCATCGACGGCAGGTAGTAGGTGCTGTGGCGCCGGTGCACGACGGCCGACAGCGCCCCGCGCATGATCAGCCACATGATGACCTCCGCGCCCTCGAGGCCGCCCAGCTCGGCGAACTCGGCGTGTGTCATCTCGGCGAGGCTCGCCGGATCGCGTTCGATCAGGTCGACGAAGCGCCGGTCCCAGTCGGGGTTGTTGAAGCCGGCTCGCTCGCCGTGGACCTGGTGGGAGAGGCCGCCGGTGGCCACCACCGCGACGTCGATGTCCTCCGGATAGCTCTCGATCGCGCGGCGCAGCGCCTGCCCGAGCTTCCAGCAGCGCCGGGCGCTCGGGATCGGGAACTGCAGCACACCGACCTGCAGCGGCACGATGCGGGTCGGCCAACGCCCGTCCTCGCGATCGAGCAGCACCGACATCGGCGAGAAGAAGCCGTGGTCGAGGGGCTTGTCCTGGAAGGTCGCCAGGTCGAACTCGTCGGTCACCAGGCTCTGCGCGATGTGGGCGGCGAGTCGAGGATCGCCGGGCGCGGGGGGCAGGTCCCGGGGGCCGCCGCCTTCGTCGGCCACGGCGTACCAGTCGTCGATGCCGAGCGTGAACGGCGAGTAGTGGTCGAAGAAGAACGAGGTCACATGGTCGTTGAAGACGTAGACCAGCGCATCGGGCCGCTTCTCGCGCAGCCACGCGCGCAGCGGCTCGAAGCCCTCGAAGATCGGTGCCCACGCCGGATCCGACTGCTTGTTCGTGTCGTAGGCGAAGCCGATCGTCGGCGTGTGCGAGACGGCGACGCCGCCGATGATCCGTGCCATCCGAGAGTCCCCGTCGACGTCGTGCGGCGACCCGCGGCGCGGGACGGGCCGTCGACGTCCGATTCCCGATTGGACCCGTGGGCGCCGGGCAGGACAATCGCGCAATGCGTCCGGGGCGATGTGGTTTCGGCATAGGCCCGTCCGCTGACCCGGCGCAGGCGGTCCCGGCGCGATTCGTCCGACGCGTCCCGTGCAGCGAGGTTCGCGCGGCGAGGCCTGCTCAGCGGCGTGCCGCGGCCGCCGCCCGCAGGTGGCCCATCAGCGCCGCGAGTTCCGGCGACGGGTCGCCGATCGCCCGCGAAGTCATGCCGATCGTGCGGGCCGTCCCGGGCAGCGGCACTGGGACGACGGCCAGATGTCCCGCCTGTGCGTCCTGCAGCGCCTGACCGCGCGAGGCGAGCGCGAGCCGGTCGGTGCCGGCGATGCTCGCCCGGTTGAAGCCCGGACTGTTCGCGCGCAGGGATCCGGGCGGTGCCGCGAGACCCGCGGCCTCGAAGCTGCGCACCAGCGCGGCATGCGCCGGCGTGTCGGGCAGCGGCAGGATCCACGGCCATCGCAGCAGCTCGCGCAGCGACAGCGCGCGGCGTCCGAGGCAGGGGTGAGCAGGTCGTGCCACCACGACCAGATCCTCATCGAGCAGTGCCTCCTGCCGCGTGTCGGCGGGTGCGCCGGGCCGGACCGCGCCGACCAGCAGGTCGATGTCGGCGCTGCGAAGCTGCCGCATCAGGCTCCCGTACAGGCCGTCGACGACCGTCACCTCGACCTCCGGATGCTGCCGGAGCAGGGCCTCGATGGCCTGCGGCAGCAGCAGCGCGACCGACAGGGGTAGGGCGCCGACGACCAGGCGCCCGCGCACCACGCCCCGCCAGGCATCGATCTCGGCTTCGAGCGCGCGGGCCTCGGCCACCGCCAGCTTCACGCGCCGCAGCAGCGCCTCGCCCGA
>CAIUGQ010000581.1 GCA_903898725.1 uncultured Burkholderiales bacterium
GACGATGTCGGTGGCCGCGTGCGCGCCTTCGCGCTCGGGTTCGTCGATCTTGACCGCCTTCTCGATCCGGGCGAGGCCCGACCGATACTGGTTCTCGGCCAGCTCGCCGACGCAACGCACCCGGCGATTGCCGAGGTGGTCGATGTCGTCGATCTCGCCCTTGCCGTTGCGCAGGTCGACCAGGATCTTGATGACCGCCAGCAGGTCCTCGTTGGTCAGCGTCATCGGACCGACGAGCTCGTCGCGGCCGACGCGACGGTTGAACTTCATGCGGCCGACCTTCGACAGGTCGTACGCATCCGCGCTGTAGAACAGGCGGTTGAACAGGGCCTCGACGGCCTCCTCGGTCGGCGGCTCGCCCGGACGCATCATCCGGTAGATGGCGATCCGCGCGGCGGTCTGGTCGGCGGTGTCGTCGGCGCGCAGCGTCTGCGACATGAACGGACCCTGATCGAGGTCGTTCGTGTACAGCGTCTTGAACTCCTTGACCGCCGCGACCCGCATCTTCTTCAGCAGGTCTTCGGTCAGCTCGTCATTGGCCTTCGCGACGATCTCGCCGGTGTCGCCGTCGATCACGTTGGTCGCGAGCACGCGGCCCAGCACGTAGTCCTCGGGCACCGAGATCCGCTTGAGCTCGGCCGCCTCCATCTCGCGGATGTGCTTGGCGTTGATCCGCTTGTCCTTCGCGACGATGACCTTGCCGTCCTTGTCCGAGATGTCGAAGCGGGCGATCTCGCCGCGCATCCGGTCGGGGACCAGCTCCATCAGCGCGCCTTCCGGCATCAGCTGGAAATTGTCGAAGACGAAGAAGTGGGCGAGGATCTGCTCGGGCGTCAGGCCGATCGACTTCAGCAGGATCGACACCGGCATCTTGCGGCGGCGGTCGACGCGGAAGTACAGCACGTCCTTCGGGTCGAACTCGAAGTCGAGCCACGAGCCGCGGTACGGGATGATCCGCGCCGAGAACAGCAGCTTGCCCGAGCTGTGGGTCTTGCCGCGGTCGTGCTCGAAGAACACGCCCGGCGAGCGGTGCAGCTGCGAGACGATGACCCGCTCGGTGCCGTTGACGATGAACGAGCCGTTGGTGGTCATGAGCGGAATCTCGCCCATGTACACCTCCTGCTCCTTGACTTCCTTGACCGTCGGCTTGGCCGCCTCGCGGTCCATGATGACCAGGCGCACGCGGGCGCGCAGCGGTGCGCAGAAGGTCAGGCCACGCTGCTGGCATTCCACGACGTCGAAGGCCGGGTTGCCGAGCGCGTAGCTGACGAACTCCAGCCGCGCCATCTGGTTGTGCGAGGTGATCGGGAAGATCGAGGTGAAGGCCGCCTGCAGGCCTTCGTCCTTGCGGTCGGGGACGTTGCGCTCGAGCTGCAGGAACTGCGTGTACGACTCGAGCTGGGTCTGGAGGAGGTACGGCACGTCCTGCACGACCCGCCGTTTGGCGAAGGACTTGCGGATGCGCTTCTTTTCGGTGAACGAATAGGGCTGGGCGGCCATGGACTCTCCGGTAAAGCCTTAGGCAGAGATCGGGGGTCGCGTCGTCCGGTCAGGACCGGTCGGCGCGGGCCGCGAGCTCCGCGGGGGAAACAAAGCACGAAAACCCGGCACCTGCCCCGAGCGGGGCAGGCAACCGGGCGTTCGCAGTAGACGTGGCAAGTGCCGTGTCGACTTCTCTTGCGATGATTACTTGATCTCGACCTTGGCGCCGGCGTCCGACAGCTGCTTGGCCAGCGCATCCGCGTCGGCCTTCGGCACACCTTCCTTGACGGCCTTCGGCGCACCGTCGACCACGTCTTTCGCTTCTTTCAGGCCCAGGCCGGTGGCCGCACGGACCACCTTGATGACCTCGACCTTCTTCTCGCCGGCGGCGAGGAGCATGACCGTGAATTCGGTCTTCTCTTCGACCGCAGCGGCCGCAGCGGCGGCCGGGGCGGCAGCCACGGAGACCGCGGCAGCGGCGGACACGCCGAACTTCTCTTCCATCGCCTTGATCAGCTCGGAGAGGTCCAGCACGGTCATGCCGGCGATCGCGTCCAGGATTTCGTCTTTGTTCAGTGCCATGATGATTCCAGTCGATTGCTTGAGTTGGTTGAAACCGGGTGTCTGGTGCGGACGCTCAGGCGGCGTCGGCCGGTGCCGCATCCGCGGCGGCCGGAGCCGACTCTGCCTTCTCGCGCTCGTCGCGCAGCGCAGCGACGGTCCGGACGAACTTGCCCGGGACCTCGTTGAGCGTGCGGACGAACTTCGTCACGGGCGCCTGCATGGTGGCCATCAGCGTCGAGAGCAGCTCCTCGCGGCTGGGCATCGATGCCAGCGCCTTGACCCCGTTCGTGTCCATCACGAAGTTGGGCATGGCGCCGGCCTTGATGACCAGCTTGTCGTTGCTCTTGGCGAAATCCGACAGCACCTTCGCGGCCGAGACGGGATCCTTCGAGATGCCGTAGATGAGCGGACCGACGAGCTTGTCGGTCAGTCCTTCGAACGGCGTCCCGGCGACCGCGCGACGCGCGAGCGTGTTCTTCAACACGCGCAGGTACACGCCCGACTGACGCGCCTGCTTGCGCAGCGCGGTGATCGGGCCCACTTCCAGACCACGGTACTCGGCGACGATGATCGCCTGGGCAGTCGCGACAACCGCGCCCACCTCGTCGACCACTACCGCCTTCTCTTCTCTGTTGAGACCCACGGTCTTTCGCTCCTACCTAGTGCCGGCGCCCTGGCCCGGTGAGGCCGGGGCACCCGTTACGGCGACCGTTCGTGAGTCACTGCCGCATTCGCCGGATGCCATGACGGAATCCTGTTCTTGCTGCCGACAACCCGTTCCGGGACCGCCATCTGCGCAGGGCGCTTTCGCGATTAAGGTGCTTCGGGCCTGAGCCCGCCGCGCCCCCTGCGGTCTTTGACGACCTGCCCGCCAGGTGGCGGACAGCCCAAAGTCCTGTGTGCGACGGCGGTCGCTCGCGCGTCCGCCGTCACTGATTCCCGTCGCCTCAGGCCGCCTGCGCGGCGAGGCTCTGCGTGTCGACCCGAACGCCGATGCCCATCGTGCTCGAGACCGCCACCTTGCGCAGGTAGATGCCCTTGGAGCTCGCCGGCTTGGCGCGGTTCAGCGCCTCGATCAGCGCCGACAGGTTCGAACGAAGCGCGTCCGGCTGGAACGAGGCCCGGCCGATCGTCGCGTGGATGATGCCGGCCTTGTCGGTCCGGTACTGGACCTGACCGGCCTTGGCGTTCTTCACCGCGGTGGTGACGTCGGCGGTGACGGTGCCGACCTTCGGGTTCGGCATCAGGCCGCGCGGGCCGAGGATCTGGCCCAGGCCACCGACCACGCGCATCGCATCCGGGGAGGCGATGACGATGTCGAAGTCGAGCTGACCGGCCTTGACGCGCTCGGCCAGGTCTTCCATGCCGACGATGTCGGCGCCGGCGGCACGGGCCTCGTCGGCCTTGGCGCCCTGCGTGAACACCGCGACGCGGACCGACTTGCCGGTGCCGGCGGGCAGCACGACCGAGCCGCGGACGACCTGGTCGGACTTCTTGGCGTCGACGCCGAGCTGGACCGCCACGTCGATCGACTCGTCGAACTTCGCGACGGCGCACTCCTTCACCAGCGAGATCGCATCGGTGACGGCGTACAGCTTGCGGGAGTCGACCTTCGCGCGAAGGGCCTTGGTACGTTTGGACAGGCGTGCCATGTCAGAACCCCTCCACCGTGATGCCCATGCTGCGGGCCGTGCCGGCGATCGTGCGGACCGCGGCGTCGAGATCCCCGGCCGTCAGGTCGGGCGTCTTCAGCTTGGCGATGTCCTCGGCCTGGGCGCGCGTGATCTTGCCCACCTTGTCGGTGTGCGGCGTCTTCGAACCCTTGTCGATCTTCGCGGCCTTCTTGATGAGGATAGTCGCCGGCGGCGTCTTCATCACGAAGGTGAAGCTCTTGTCCGCGAACGCGGTGATGACCACCGGGATCGGGAGGCCGGGCTCCATGCCCTGGGTCTGCGCGTTGAACGCCTTGCAGAACTCCATGATGTTCAGGCCGCGCTGGCCGAGCGCCGGCCCGATGGGCGGCGACGGGTTGGCCTTGCCTGCAGGGACCTGCAGCTTGATGAAACCGATGATCTTCTTGGCCATGGCTGGCTCGATGCTCCGTCTGGTTGAGTGCTAGCGCCGGTTCGCGCGGTGCGCTACTTCGGCTCCTCGTCGCATGGGCCGTTTCGGCTGGGCCGGCACGGCGTTCGGGGTGGCCGGAGCCATCCCGGGGCGCATGCGCGCCCCGAATCCTTTACAGCTTCTCGACCTGCCCGAACTCGAGCTCGACCGGGGTCGCGCGACCGAAGATGGTCACCGACACGCGCAGGCGGCTCTTCTCGTAGTTCACTTCCTCGACGTTGCCGTTGAAGTCGGTGAACGGACCTTCCCGGACCCGGACCATCTCGCCAACCTCGAACAGGGTCTTGGGCTTGGGTTTCTCCACGCCCTCCTGCATCTGGCTCATGATCTTGTCGACCTCCTTCTCGGAGATCGGGGTCGGCTTGTGGCCGGAGCCACCGACGAACCCGGTGACCTTCCCGGTGTTCTTCACCAGGTGCCAGGTGTCGTCGTTCATCTCCATCTCGACCAGGACGTAGCCGGGGAAGAAGCGCCGCTCGGAGATCGTCCGCTGGCCGTTCTTCATCTCCACCAC
>CAIUGQ010000582.1 GCA_903898725.1 uncultured Burkholderiales bacterium
CATGAAGACCAGCCGCCGCACACCTGGGGCGCGGATGCACTCGTCGACCATCCGTGGGAGATGGCCGCGCTCCTTCGGCTGACGGCCGAGCGGCCGACGCCACGGGGCGACGTCCTCTAGAATCGGGCGGACCCGTGCTCCGCCCGCCCGCCACGTCGTGACCCTTACGCGCCGCCCCACCGGCCGTGCTGCCGCGCAGCCCCGTCGACGGGCCGCGGGACGGCGCCTGCCGGTCCGCCGGGCCGTTCAGCGGGGGGCGGTCGTTCGCCGGCTGCTGTGGGCGGTCGCTGCGGTCGGTCTGCTGCTCGGCCTGCTGCTCGCGGGCCTGACCTGGGGACCGCATCTCGCACGTGACCGGATCGCCGCCTTCCTGGGCGAGGTCATCGGCCGGGAGGTCCGGATCGCGCGGATCGACGTCGCGCCGTTCGACGGGCGCATCGTCGTGGACGGGCTCTCGGTGGCCTCCGGTCAGGCAGGCCCGGCGGCCCTCACGATCCGTCGCGCGTCGGTCGACATCGATCCGGCGGCCTACCTGCGGGGGCTCCTGGTGATCGAGGGCATCCGGCTCGAGGCGCCCGCAGTGAGGCTGATCCGCACCGGTCCCGACCGCTTCGACATCTCCGAAGTGCTCGATCGGTTCGCGAACCGGCCCGCGTCGCAGCGCAAGGCGGTCTGGCGGATCGACCGCATCGCCGTCGTCGAGGGTCGTCTGGACCTGGACGATCGCGTGGTCGGGAAGTCGACGGCGATCGCGGGCCTGGGGCTCGACGCGGTGGCGCTGACCAACCAGGACGAGCATGTGAACCGGCCGGCGACACTCGATGCGCGGTTCACCCTCGACGGCCGACCGGTCACGGTGCAGGGGCGCGCCACGCCGTTCTCGGCCGACCCGGTGGTCGGCGCGGACGTGACGCTGGATGCGCTGCCGCTCGCGTCGCTGCTGCCCTACGTGCCACTGCCCGCGGACGTGCGCCCCGTGAGCGGATCGGTGACGTTCGACATCGGCGGCACCTGGCGACAGAAGGCCGCCGCGCCGGGCGCGCTCGATCTCGCCGGGCGGATGCGGGTCGACGGGGTCGCGGTGCATGACGCGAGCGGTCAGGAACGGCTCGCGGCGGACTCGCTGCGGGTGGTGCTGGCCTCGTCGCAGCCGCTGGGCGGCGCGCTCCACGTCACCGAGGTGGCGCTCGTGGCCCCGCGCGCGACGCTCGGACGGGATGCCGCGGGGCGCCCGACGTGGCCGGCCGGCCTGGGGGCGAACGGGGAGGCTGCGTCGAGCACGGCGAGCACTCCGGGCACTCCGGGCACTCCGAGCGCGTCGAGCCCGTCGAGCACGCCGGCCCGCCCGGTCGGCCCGCGCTCGCTGCGGATCGATAAGGTGAGCGTCGACGGCGCCAGGATCGACTGGACCGATGCCGCTCTGCCCGCTCCGCTCGCGCTGCAGGTCGCCCCGCTGACGCTCGCCCTCGAGGGCATCGAGGTGGCCGATCTCAGCCGCCCTGCGGCGGCGGCCGGTCGCGGCCGACTCGAAGCGACCCTCGACGGCGAGGCGGTGCTCGCCACCGACCTCGTCCTCGACGGCACCGGCGGCGGGCGCGCCACGATCGACCTGTCGCGCGTCGACGTCGCCCGCTACGCGCCCCTCGCCGGCCCCTCGCTGCGGGTGGCGGTCGAACAGGGTCGGCTCGCCGCCCGGGGCATCCTTGCCTGGGCACCGGGCGGTGCGAACCTGACCGTGTCCGAGGCCGCAGCCGAACTCTCGGCACTGCGGATCACGAAGGACGGCCGGGTGCCCGCCACGATCGCCTCGCTGACCGTCGCCGGCGTGTCGCTCGATCCGGCCGCCCGCCGCATCGAGCTCGGCTCGGTGACGCTGGCCGGCGGGACGCTGCAGGCCCGGCGGGCGCTGGACGGCCGGATCGACCTGCAGGACTGGTGGGTACCGGCCACGGCCACGGCCACGGCCACGGCTGCGGCTGCGGCTCCGGCTGCGGCCTCGACTGCGGCCTCGACTGCGGCAACGGACGCAGCCGCAGTGACCGCCGCCCCCACGGACGCCCCCTCACCCGCCGCAGCCGCACCGCTGCCGCCCTGGTCGGTCGGCGTGGCGCAGGTCGAGCTCGGCGCGCTCGAGATCGACTACGACGACGCGGCGATCCCGAAGGCACGCAAGCTGCCCCGGCTCACGCTGAACGCCAAGGCCTCCAACCTCGGCACCGACCTGACCCGCTCGATGCCCTTCGAGGCGGCGGTGGCCCTGGCCGACGGATCGCGGCTGTCGGCCCGCGGCTCGCTGCGGCCCGAGCCGCTCATGCTCGACGCCCAGGTGCGACTGACCCGCTTCGGCGTCACCAACATCGAGCCGTACGTGGCGCCCTACGTGAATCTGGCGCTCGCCAGCGGACAGCTCTGGAGCAACGGCCGGCTGCGCATCACCGGCGACAGCGCGGGCGGCCTCGCCCGGATCGGCTTCGACGGCGAGTTCTCGGCCAACGACTTCCGTGCGATCGACCAGGTCTCGGGCGACGACTTCCTGCGCTGGACCGCCCTCGCGCTGCCCTCGGTGAAGGTCGACTGGCGGACCGGCCGCCCGGCCGACAGCCTGATCGAAATCGGCGCGGTCGCATTCGTCGACTTCTATGCGCGGATCATCCTGTCGCCCGAGGGACGGGTGAACCTGTCCGAGATCCTGGTCGACCCTGAGCGCGACCGCAGTCCGCGTTCGCTGACCGCGGCACCGACGGTGGCACCGGCGGTCGCAGCGGCACCGACGGTGGCAGCGGCACCGACGGTGGCAGCGGCACCGACCGCGGCACCCACAGCGGCGCCGGCCGCGACACAGGCTGAAGCGCCCGCCTCCGCCCCGATCACCCCGGCCAACCCCGCCACCGCAGCCGCAGCCGCTGCCGAACGCTCCGCCCCCGCCGCCGCCCCTGGCGCCGCGCCCCTTCCCCCCGCAGCGGCGGGACCTCGCCCCACGGTCCGCGTCGGCACCGTACGGATCGCGAGCGGCAACGTGAACTTCACCGACCTGTTCATCCGGCCGAACTACACCGCGAACCTCACGCAACTGGTCGGCGCCATCGAGGCGATCGCCAGCGATCGGGCCACGCCTTCGGACGTGCTGGTGACCGGCCGCGTCGACGACGACACGCCGCTCGAGATCACCGGCAAGATCAATCCGCTCGCCCCGGCCCGCTTCATCGACCTGCGCGCGGTCGCCCGCGGCTTCGACCTGCCCAAGCTCAGCCCCTACTCGGGCCGCTGGGCCGGCTATGCGATCGAGAAGGGCAAGCTGACCGCCGACGTCCGCTACCGGATCGAGGGCGACCGGCTCTCCGCCGAGAACAAGCTGACGATCAACCAGCTGACCTTCGGCGAGAAGATCGACAGCCCGGATGCGACCAGCCTGCCGGTGCGGTTCGCGGTCTCGCTGCTCAAGGACCGCAACGGCAACATCGACCTGGACCTGCCGATCTCCGGCACGATCTCGGACCCGCAGTTCTCGGTCGGCAGCCTGCTGTGGCAGGCGATCGGCACCCTGATCACGCGGGTCGTCACCTCGCCCTTCACGTTCCTCGCCTCGCTGGGCGGCGGGGGCGGCGGCGAGCTCAGCCACATCGAGTTCGCCGCCGGTGCGACCGCGCTCGACGACGAGGACCGCGTGCGGCTCGACGCGCTCGGGCGGGCCCTCTCGCAGCGCCCCGAGCTGTCGATCGAGATCGCGGGCGTCGGCGACCCGAAGGCCGACCGCGAGGCGATGCAGCACGAGCGCCTGGAGCGCACGCTGCGCAGCACGAAGCTCGCCCAGCTTCGGCGCGCGAATCCCGGCGCCGAGCTGCCGCCGTTGGCAGAGCTGGTGCTCGACGCCGGCGAGCGCCCGATGCTGCTGGAGCGCGCCTGGCGCGACGCGAAGCTCGACGTCGCCAGCGCCGGCAAGGTCCCGCCGCCCGAGGAGCTGGAGCGGCTGCTGCTCGAGCGCGCCGCCATCGCCACCGAAGAGGTCAAGCAGGTCGCGCAGCAGCGCGCGCAGGTGGCCCGCGACTACCTGCGCGACCGGCGCGGCATCTCCAACGAGCGGCTGTACCTGCTCGCCCCGCGCATCGCCGAAGACGGCGGCACGCTGCCGCCGCGCCGCGCCGACTTCACCCTGAAGTGAGCCGCCCCATGAGCCCGACCCTGAACGACACCCACCGCAAGACCATCGGCTACCTGCTGTGGATCTTCGGGTTCACCGGCGCGCACCGCTTCTACTACGGCAAGCCGGTGACCGGCACGATCTGGTTCTTCACGCTCGGGCTGCTGGGCATCGGCTGGCTGATCGACCTGTTCCTGATCCCCGGCATGGACCGGGGCGCCGACCGGCGCTACGCGGTGGGCCGCATCGACTACAGCATCGCGTGGCTGCTGCAGACCTTCGTCGGCGTGCTGGGCCTGCACCGCCTCTACATGGGCAAGTGGCTGACCGGCCTGCTCTGGCTGGTGACGGGCGGCCTGTTCCTCATCGGCTGGCTCTACGACTTCTGGACGCTGAACGGACAGGTCGACGAGATCAACCGCGGGCGCTGACGGGGCGCGGCACGCGCCCCGCTGCGCTCAGCGCCCTTCGAAGCTCGGCGGGCGCTTCTCGACGAAGGCCTTCGCCGCACGCTTGTGGTCGTCGGTCTCGAAGGTACGGATCATGTGGATCGCTTCCGAGTCGAGCGTCTCGGAGAGCGTGCCGCGCTGGGCGACGTTGAGGTTGCGCTTCATGTAGCCCACGGCCACGGTCGGCAGCGACGCCAGTTCCTTCGCGTAGGCCGCAGCCGCCGCGGCGAGTTGCTCGTACGGTGCCGTGCGGTCGATCATGCCGAGGCGAAGCGCCTCCTCCGCCAGCACCACGCGCCCGGTGAAGTACAGCTCGCGCGCCTTCGAGGCACCGACCAGGTGGCTGAGGAAGTAGCTGCCGCCGAAGTCGCCCGAGAGGCCGATCTTCGAGAACGCGGTGGTGAACTTCGCGTCGTCGGCCGCGATCCGAAGGTCGCAGGCGAGCGCGAGCGACAGGCCTGCACCGGCC
>CAIUGQ010000583.1 GCA_903898725.1 uncultured Burkholderiales bacterium
AAGCTTTCTTCGACGATGATCGTGTCGCCAGGGCCCACTTCGGTGTCTACGGTCTGTCGAGTGGGCTTCTGTCCTTGCGGGTCGGATTCTCGCTGCACGAAAATTTTGTTCAGGCTCGCGCGCTCACGAAACCCGCCCGCGATTGACGCGGCTTTTCTGACGGTCAGGCCTGGGACGAACGGATAAGCACCCGGGCGCTCCACCATGCCGTTTATGAAGAACGGCCGGTACTGTTCGATCCACACCGTGACCTGCGGGTTCACCAGCACTCGCCCCTTCAGTCGGGAGGTGATCACGCCTTCCAGCTCGCCGACCGTGCGCCCCAGCACCGGCAACTCGCCCAGAATCGGGAAGCTGATGGTGCCTGCGTCGGTGAGCCTGATCCGCTCCTGCGTGAACTCGGGTTCGTTGAACACGCGGATCGAGATCACATCGCCGGCCGCGAGCTTGTAGGCCGACACGGCCTGTTGATTTGTCTGAGCAGCTGGCGCTGCGGCGGGCGCAACGGCTGGCGCACCCTGCGCGAAGGCAAGCGCCGGAGCCGTCAATATCGCAAGAGCCAAGACCGCGCGCGCCATGGATCGAATCTGTCCTGTCATCATCTGTTGGGTCTTAGAGCGTTGCGCCGACGGTGAACAGAAGCTGGTTCCGCGTGTATTCGAAGTTCGCATCGTTCGACGATCGGTCCTGGCGTGATACCTCCACGCCGAAGCGGAGCCAGGTACGCGCGTCGAAGTACGCCGCCACCCCGACGCTCGAGGTCGTGTCCTCGCGGGCCACGCCCTGGAAGTCCTGCCCCAGTCGGCTGACCGTTGCGCGCGTGCTCAGGTAGCTTGCCCAGCGGTGAGTCCAACTCGCCGCCAACCAGGTGTCGACCGTAAAGAAGCCGGTACCGGCCGAGTCCGAGGGCAGGCGGCTGGCAGCCACATCGATGAAGGAGTACGTCCTAGGCAGATACCTGAACGCCGCATCCATCGCGAACGCGCCGTAGTCCTGCAGCCGCGCCTCGTCGAAGTTCTTGCGAACGTAGCCCACCTTCGCCGTGCCGATGGTCGTCGCGCTGATGTCCCAGGTGGCGCCCAGCAGCATCCGGGTCTCGAGGTTGTCCAGCGGCGCGCTGTCGTAGTCGAACGCCGTGAGCCGCAGCTCGGTCAGCGCCCTCACCCGCGGCGTGAGGCGGTAATAGAACCGTCCGGCACCGTCCACGGTCGAGACGTCGAGCTGCTCCGTCACGCTCCGGTTGTTCGAGTACGTCTTGTTGGTGACGCCAAAATCGCCCTCCAGCCGGCCTTGGGCACTGACCGCCCCGTATCCGGCACGCACGTTCGCGCCAAAGCCCTGCCACCGATCGGGCTCGGCCGAGATCGTCCGCACGCTCAGTCCCCGCGGGTCCTGCTGCTGCAGTAAGGACGCGGTGGCCGACAGGTCCGTCCGCGCGGTGAACTGATTGGTGGTGCTGGCCACGAACTCGTGCACCGCGAAATCATCCGCCGAGCTGCTGGCGTAGCGGCCATAGCTGCCGCCGTACCGCAGCGAATGGACGTGGGCACCGGTGCGCGTCTCGGCCTGTACGCGC
>CAIUGQ010000584.1 GCA_903898725.1 uncultured Burkholderiales bacterium
CCCGGTCGGGCGATCCGCTGCTGCTCACGCCCGGCCCGCTCACCACGTCGGCCGCGACCCGGGCCGCGATGCTGCACGACCGCGGCTCCTGGGACGCGGCGTTCAACACGATCACCGCCGAGGTGTGCGCCGACCTGCTCGCCATCGTCCACGGCCAGCGTACCCATGCCTGCGTGCCGATGCAGGGCAGCGGCACCTTCGCCGTCGAGGCCGCGCTCGGCACGCTGGTGCCGCGCGACGGCCGCGTGCTGGTGCCGAACAACGGGGCCTATTGCGAGCGCATCCTGAAGATGCTCGGCGTGCTCGGGCGCGCCGCGGTCGAACTGCGCTTCGACGAGGCCGAGCCGGTCGACGCGGCCCGGGTCGAGGCGGCGCTGATCGCCGACCCCCGGATCACTCATGTCGCGCTGGTGCACTGCGAGACCGGCACCGGCATGCTGAACCCGCTGCAGGCCGTTGCCGAGGCGGTCGCGCGCCAGGGGCGACGCCTGATCGTCGATGCGATGAGCTCGTTCGGGGTGCTGCCGATCGACGTGCGCGAGTCGCCGATCGACGCGGTGGTGGCGGCCTCGGGGAAATGCCTCGAGGGCGTGCCCGGCATGGGCTTCGTCGTGGCCCGGCGCGAGGCGCTCGAGGCGTCCGCCGGCACGAGCCACTCGCTCGCGCTCGACCTGCACGACCAGTGGCGCTACATGCAGCGCACCACCCAGTGGCGCTTCACCCCGCCCACGCACGTGGTCGCGGCGCTGCAGGCGGCGCTCGTGCAGTACCGCGCCGAAGGCGGCCTCGCGGCGCGCCGGGCACGCTACTCGGAGAACTGCACGCGGCTCGTCGACGGCATGACCCGACTGGGATTCCGGGCCTTCCTGCCGCCGGGCCTGCAGGCGCCGATCATCGTCACCTTCCTCGCGCCGTCGCACCCCGCCTGGCGCTTCGAGGTGCTCTACGCCCGCATGCGTGACCGCGGGTTCATCCTGTATCCGGGCAAGCTCACGCTCGTCGACACCTTCCGCATCGGCTGCATCGGCGCGATCGACCGGCGCGACATCGACGCGATGCTCGCGGCGATGGCCGCGACGCTCGCCGAGATGGGCGTGGTGCCCGACGCCTGATCCGCCCGCCGGACCCCCGATTCATGGACCCGATCGCTCCCCATACCCGCGTGCTGCTCGAGGCGCTCGACGAGGTGTTCGAGCTGCGCGCCCGTGGCCGTTATGGGCTGTCGGACGTGAACCAGCGCGCCCATGCGCTGCAGGCCGCCAGCCATGCCCGCGAGCAGGGCCTGCCGGCGGCGCTGACCGTCGCGGCGCTGCTGCACGACGTCGGCCACATGGTCCACGACCTCGGCGAGCATCCGGCGGCTCGCGGCGTGGACGATCAGCACGAGGTGCTCGGTGCCGCCTGGCTGGCCCGCTGGTTCGGGCCCGCGGTGGTCGAGCCGGTGCGGCTGCATGTCGCGGCCAAGCGCTGGCTGTGCGCGGTCGAGCCGGGCTACTTCGAGCGGCTGACCCGCGACTCGGTCGAGAGCCTGGCGCTGCAGGGCGGACCGATGTCGCCCGACGAGGTCGCTGCCTTCGAGCGTCTGCCCTACTGGCGCGATGCGGTCGCGCTGCGCCGCCTCGACGAGCTGGCGAAGGACCCGGACGCGCCGACGCCCGACTTCGCCGACTTCCGCCCCGAGATCCTCGCGGCGCTGCGCGGGGACTGACGGGTCCGACCCCTCTTGAGGGGTCTGTGGCGGACGACGCTGCGTGTCGTCCGTTCGTCCGTCCGCCGCGTCTGTTCGAGCGGACCCGAACGCCCGTCGGCGCCCGATACGGCTACACCGTCGGGTCAGCTCAGGTGGGCGTGCCCCGGATGATCGAGCCGTTCGAACAGGCGAATCCCCATGCGCTCGCTGCGGTCGTCGCGGCGGGAGAGGGGCATTCGATCGAGGCGAGCGAGGACATCGTCGACGCGCAGGGGGTCAAGCTGTGGGCGCGCGGCCGGCCGGTCGCCGCCGACATGATCGAACGGCTGGTCGATCGAAGGCTGCGCCGCCCCATCGAGCAGTGCCTGGCCGCGCGTGACGGCATCGATGCCGGGCAGGTCGTCGCCGAGACGACGCGGCTGCTCGAGCACAGCGAGTATCTGTCGCTGCTGGCGGGGCGCGACGCGCTCCGGCTGCTCGACGTCGCCGGCCGGCTGCCCCTCGTGCCGCCCGTGGCGCTGCTCCTGACCGCCGCAAAGGGGCGCGGCGACGCCTTCACGCACGCGTGCCTGGTGATGCTGCTGGCCGGGGCGCTCGCCGCCCGCTGCGGCTGCGACGTGAGCGGGCTGCAGCGCGTGATGCTCGCGGCGCTCGTGCACGACGTGGGCGAGCAGTACGTGAACCCCGAGTACCTGCGCAGCCGTCGGGAGCTGAGCCTGGAGGAATGGCGGCACGTCAGCGCACACCCTCGGGTCGGCGAGCTCTTCGTGCGCACGAACACCCGCTACCCGAAGGAGATCGCCGCGCTGGTCGCGGCCCACCACGAGCGCCTCGACGGGACCGGCTATCCGGCGCGGTCCGTCGCCCGCGCGCTGCCCGAGGGAGCCGGCTATCTGCTCGTCGCCGAGACGATGGCCGGGGTGCTGAACGACCCGGTCTCGGCGCCGGCCCGGGCCGTGCTGGCGATGGGGCTGGTGTTCGGCGAGTATCCGATGGGGATCGTCAACCACGTGGTGCTGGCGCAGCGCAGCTTTCCGGTCGAGGGCTCGCACACGCTCGAGCGCGATGCCGCGCGCGAGCGGGTCGTCGCGGTCCGCGAGGGGTTGGCGCGGGCCCGCCGGATCGCGGCCACGCTGGAGGATCGCGTCGAGCACGACGCCGAGCGGCGCTCGCTCGGGCGGCTGGCGCCACTGCTGAGCCGTCTCGATGCGGCGTTCGTGTCGACCGGTACCGCCCACTACTTCGACCTCGTCGAGCAATGCGCCGACGCCGATGCGGAGCTGGTGCTGCAGCTCGAGCTCGTGCCGCGCGAAGTGCGCTGGCGCATGCGCAGCCTGGCCCGCGACGTTGCGCAGGATCTGGTCGCGTTCCCCGAGGGCGGGCGCGAGCGGTTCGCGCCGATGCTCGACGTGCTGCGGGGGGACGCCGCGCCCCGTTCCTGAGTCCGGCGCGCGAACCGGTCGCGCGGCTTGACAGCGACCCCCGCCCCCGCCACCGTGGCGGGCGCCGCCGCCGCGGCCTCGCGCGAGACGTCCCGCTCCATGTCTGCGGCGGCGCATCCGCGCCGAGTGTCCACGGCGGCGCATCCGGAAAGGGGAGACGATGAGGATCGCAGTGCTGGGCACCGGGATGATGGGTGGCCCGATGGCGCGTCGACTGTGCGAGGCCGGCCACGCCGTGCACGTCTGGAACCGCAGCCGACCCAAGGCCGAGCCGCTGGCCGCCCACGGTGCGACGGTGCACGACAGCGCGCGCGGCGCGGTCGCCGGCGTCGAGCTGGTCGTGTCGATGCTCGAGAATGGCCCGGTCACCGCGTCGGTGCTCTTCGATGCCGACGCCGGGGCCGCCGCCGCGATGGCGCCCGGCACCCTGTTCGTCGACATGGCGTCGATCCGGCCCGCCGAGGCGCGCGAGCATGCCGGGCGGCTGCAGGTGCTCGGCGTGGCGCAGGTCGACGCGCCGGTCTCCGGCGGCACGGGCGGCGCCGAGGCCGGCACGCTCGCGGTCATGGCCGGCGGCGAGGCCGCCGACGTCGCGCGTGCGCAGGCCGCGCTGGCCACGCTCGGGCACTGGACCCATGTCGGCCCCTCGGGCTCGGGCCAGCTCGCCAAGCTCGCCAACCAGATGATCGTCGGCATCACCATCGGCGCCGTCGCCGAAGCGCTGCTGCTGTGCGAGCGCGGCGGTGCCGACCCGGCGAAGGTCCGCGAGGCGATCTCCGGCGGCTTCGCCGGCAGCCGCATCCTGCAGGTGCATGGCGAGCGGATGATCACCCGTGACTTCGCGCCCCGCGCCCGGATGACCGTGCAGCTCAAGGACCTGCGCAACGCGCTGGCCACCGCCGAGGCGATCGGCCTGCAGGTGCCCGTCACCGCCTTCTTCGAATCCCTGTACGCCGACGCGA
The DNA here is from genome assembly GCA_903898725.1 of uncultured Burkholderiales bacterium. Classification (GTDB taxonomy): domain Bacteria; phylum Pseudomonadota; class Gammaproteobacteria; order Burkholderiales; family Burkholderiaceae_E; genus UBA4615. The sequence continues at coordinate 4,095 of CAIUGQ010000584.1, forward strand.
TCGACCACGGATTCGCCGACCACGACCATGCGGGGCTCTTCGCCGAGCTGGCCCGCCGCAACGGCATCGAGTGAACACGACCATGACCGCCTCCCCCGACCTCCTCATCCGCCAGGCCCTCGTCTTCGACGGCAGCGGCGCCGAACCCGCCGTGCGGGACGTGCTGGTGCGCGACGGCCTGATCGCCGCCGTCGGCACCGACCTGCCCGCGCGCGGCGCGAGCGTCGTCGACGCCGCCGGCCTCGCCCTGATGCCCGGCATCATCGACAGCCACACCCACTTCGATGCGCAGGTCACCTGGGACTCGACGGTGCGGCCGTCGCCCGCGCTCGGCGTCACCACCGCGGTGATCGGCAACTGCGGCTTCACGATCGCACCGTGCCGGCCGCGCGACCGCGACATCACGATGCGCAACCTCGTGCAGGTCGAGGGCATGTCGCTCGAGGTGCTGCGCCAGGGCATCGACTGGAGCTTCGAGACCTTTCCCGAGTACCTGTCGCTGCTGCGCCGCAAGGGGAGCGTCGTCAACCTCGCCGCCTATGTCGGGCACTCGTCGGTGCGCACCTGGGTGATGGGCGCCGATGCGACCGAACGGGCCGCGACGCAGGCCGAGATCGCCGAGATGGCGCAGGTCGTGCGCGAGGCGATGGCCGCCGGCGCGGTCGGCTTCGCGAGCAGTACCAGTCCCGCGCACAACGGCGAAGGCGGCACGCCGATGCCCTCGCGGCTGGCCAGCGACGCCGAGATGCATGCGCTCACGATGGCGATGGGCGAGGCCGGCCGGGGCGTCTACATGGTCACCAAGGGCGGGCAGATGCCGGTGCCGTTTCTCGAGTCGCTGTCGGCCGACTCGGGCCGCCCGGTGATGGTCGCCGCGCTGCTGCACAACGGCACGAACCCGCAGGCGGTGTTCCGCGACCTCGATGCGATCACCGCCGCCAACGAACGCGGCCGGCGCCTCATCGGTCAGGTCTCGTGCTGCCCGCTGTCGATGGACTTCACGCTCGCCTCGCCGTATCCGGTCGAGGGCCTGGCCTCGTGGCGCCGGGCGATGGGGGTCGGCGGCGAGGCGCTCAAGGCGGTGCTGCGCGACCCGGCCTTCCGCGCCGCGGTACGCGCCGAGATCGCCGCGCCGGCGACCTTCCGGCTGTTCAACGGCGAGTGGGACAAGGTGCAGGTCACCGAGGTCGCCGACCCGGCGCTCGCGCACCACGAGCAGCGCTCGATCGCCGAGATCGCGGCCGCGCAGGGGCAGGACCCGCTCGAGGCCTTCCTCGACCTGGCGCTGGCCGACGAGCTGCGCACGGTCTTCACCGCGATGCTGCTCAACAGCGACGAGTCCGCCGTCGGCCGCATGCTGACCCATCCGCACAGCCTCGTGTCGCTGTCGGATGCGGGCGCGCACCTGACCTTCTTCAACGACGCCGGCTTCGGCCTGCACCTGATGGGCCACTGGGCGCGCGAGCGCGGGGTCATGGCGCTGTCGGACGCGGTGCGCCGGCTCACCTCGCAGCCGGCTGCCATCTTCGGCATGACCGACCGTGGCCTGATCCGCGAGGGGCTTGCGGCGGACCTGCTGCTGTTCGACCCGGCCACGGTCGGGCGCGGCCCGAAGCGCCGCGTGTTCGACCTGCCCGGCGGCGCGCCGCGGCTCGACACCGGTGCGCTCGGCGTGCACGGCGTCTGGGTGAACGGGCAGCGCGTGGCCGATGCCGACGGCCTGCTGGCCGAGGCGCCCCGCGCCGGGCGGCTGCTGACCGAGTTCGCGGCCTGAGCCGCCCTCCGACCTCCCCTGGGAAGCGACCCATGAAGCAACACATCGGCATGATCGGCATCGGCCTGATGGGCCACGGCATCGCCTGGAACCTGGCGAGCAAGGGGCATCCGCTCAGCGTGCTCGAGCATGCGGGCAACCAGCCGCTCGACGAGCTGCTCGCGCTCGGCGTGACGGCGCGCTCGAGCGGCGCGGCGGTCGCCGCCGACAGCGAGGTGGTGATCCTCTGCGTGACCGGCAGCCCGCAGGTCGAGGCGGTGCTCACCGGCGCCGGCGGCGTGCTCGCCGGGCTGCGGCCGGGCACGGTCGTCGTCGACTGCTCCACCGCGATTCCCGAGTCCACGGTCCGGATGGCACAGGCGGTCGAGGCCGCGGGCGGGCGCTTCGTCGACGCACCGATGACGCGGCTGCCGAAGCAGGCGCGCGAGGGGCGGCTGAACCTGCTGGTGGGCGGCGACGCGGCGCTCTTCGAGCGGCTGCGCCCGGTGTTCGCCTGCTTCACCGAGAACGTCACCCATGTCGGGCCGGTCGGCGCCGGGCATCGGATGAAGCTGCTGCACAACTACGTGTCGCTCGGCTCGATCGCGCTGATCGCCGAGGCCGCCGCGCTGTCGGAGGCGGCGGGCATCGCGCCCGCTGTGCTGGTCGACGTGCTGGCCAAGGGCGGCGGGGGCGGTGCGGCGCTCGATCGGCTCACGCCCTACATGACGACGCGCGATGCGTCGAACCTGCAGTTCGTGATGTCGAACGCCCTCAAGGACCTGTCGTACTACACCGAGATGGCGGGCAATGCCGGGGCCCAGCGGACGATCGCCGACGCGGTGGCCGCGACCTTCCGAGAGGGCGTCGCACGCGGCGGCGCACAGGCGCTGGTGCCGGAGCTGGTGACGCTGCTGGCCCGCCGGGGCTGAGGCCGGGCGGGCAGCGCTACCAGCGCGGCAGTCCGCCCCCGCCTGCCGCAGCGAGCAGCGCCTCGGCCGCCGCGTCGTCCACCTCGCCCAGGCGCTGCAGCTGCATGACGACCGCGCGCGCCGTGCGGCCGTGGCGGGCCACGAGGCCGGCGACCGTCTCGCCGCGCCG
>CAIUGQ010000585.1 GCA_903898725.1 uncultured Burkholderiales bacterium
ACCGGTATGTGGTCCGCAAGGTGCTGCACGACGCCGTGCTGTTCGCCCCGCACAGCCTGGTGCGCGACACGCCGTTCTCCAAGCTCGACCTCATCGTCTGCCGGAACCTGCTGATCTACTTCGAGGCCGAGCTGCAGGAACGGGTCTTCGAGATCTTCCACTTCGCGCTGCGGCCGCAGGGCTTCCTGCTCCTCGGGCGCGCCGAGTCGCTCGGTGCGAAGGCCGCGCTGTTCGAGCCGGTCGCGCGAGAGGCACGCCTGTACAGGCGCGTCGGCACGCGGACCCACCTGCCGCGGGGCTTCGTCGGCGGATGGGCGGGGCTCGGCAGCGCGCGGCCCGATGCGAGACGCATCGCCGACACCGCCGGCCGGACCGCGGGGCGTCTGCTTGCCGAGCACCTGGGGACACGCACGCCGACCGCCGCCGTCCTGGTCGACCGGGAGGGCCGGGCCCTGTACTTCCACGGGGCGGTCGCGGACTTCCTCGAGCCGCGCGGCGAGGCCACGCTCGACCTCGCGCGCTTGCTGCACCCGACGCTGCGCGCGGGCCTGCGGGCATCGCTGTCGCGTGCCGCCGCCGAGCGGACCCCCACCGTGAGGCGCACGCGGATCGGTTCGGGTGCCGAGGCCCGGCCGATCACCGTTGCGGTCGAGCCGCTCGCGGAGGCCGTCGGCGCGGGCCTGTGGGCGGTGGTCTTCGAGAGGGTCGTCGAGGCCGGAACAGTGACCGGAACAGTGACCGGGGCAGTGGCCGGCTCGGCGATCACCCTGCCCGCAGGGCCGGTCGAGCCCACGTCCGCCGCCAGCGACGCCGAGATCGACGACGTGCACGGCGAGCTGGCGTTCGCGCTCGACGAGGCGGAGCGGGTCAACGAGGCGCTGCGCACGGCGAACGAGGACACGCTCGCGCTCAACGAGGAGCTGCAGTCCTCGAACGAGGAGCTCGAGAGCGCGAAGGAGGAGCTGCAGGCGCTCAACGAGGAACTCTCGATGGTGAACGCGCAGCTCGAGGAGCGGGTCATCGAGGTGGCCCGCAATCGCGACGACCTGCAGAACCTGCTCGAGAGTTCGCACGTCGGCACCGTCCTCCTCGACCGGGACCAGCGGGTGCGGCGCTTCACGCCGAACGTCAGTGCATTCTTCCGGCTGCAGGACGGTGACGAGGGTCGACCGCTCGGCGACATCGCCTCGCGTCTGCGCGACCCCGACTTCGCCAGCGACCTCGCCGCGGTGCTCGCCGAAGGCCGCAGCGCGGCGGTCGAGGTCAGCACCGACGACGGTCGCACGGTGCTGCGCCGGGCGACGCCGTACCGCAGCCGCAGCGGCGCGATCGAAGGCGTGGTGCTGACCTGCGTCGATGTCAGCGCGCTGCGGACCGCGGCGCTGAACGCGCGACACCTGCTCGCGGTGCTCGAGGACTCCAACGACGCCGTGATCGTCCACGACCTCGAGGGCCGCATCACCGGCTGGAACCGCGGCGCGGAGCGGCTCTACGGCTGGCGCGCCGAAGAGGCCCGGAGCGTCGGCCTGTTCGCGATGGTGCCCGACGATGGCGTCGCGTCGACACGCGCGATGATCGAGCGCGTGCGCCGGGAAGGCCGCGCCGGCCCCGAGGACGTCGCCCGACGGGTGCGCCGCGGCCAGCTGCTCACCGTGTCGGTCACCGGTTCGGCGCTGCGCGACGAGACCGGCGCCGTCACCGGCGTGCTCTCCACCGAACGTGACCTCACCGAGCGGCTGCGGACCGAGAGCGAAGTGCAGTTCCGTCGCCTCGCCGATCGGATTCCGGCGCTGCTGCGCGTCGACGATGCCGAGGGACACACGCAGTTCGCGAACCAGGCCTGCGCCGACTTCGTCGGCTGCGAGCGCGAGGCGCTGCTGGGTCGGGGCTGGCTCGAGTTCGTGCACCCCGACGACCGCGCCCGCTTCCTGGCCGGTCACGGCGGCGTCGGACGGACGGTCGACCGGCACGAGACCGACCTGCGGCTGCGCCGGGGCGACGGCACCTACCTGTGGATGCGCTCGGTCACCGTCGCGTATTTCGACGCCACCGATCGCTACGTCGGCGACGTGACGCTGACCCTCGACATCGACGAGCGGCGGCGCGCGGAGGGCGCGCTGCTCGCGGCCGACCGTCGCAAGGACGAGTACCTGGCGATGCTCGCGCACGAGCTGCGCAACCCGCTGGCACCGATCCGCACCGCAGTCTCCATCATCTCCCGGCTCGGACAGCCCGATCCGCAGACCGCCTGGGCCGCCCGCATCATCGAGCGGCAGACCGAGACCCTCGCCAAGCTGCTCGACGATCTGCTCGATGTCGCCCGCATCGCCAGCGGCAAGATCCAGCTCGATCGGATGCCCATCGACCTGTCGCTGCTGCTCGAGCGCTCCGTCGAGGTCGCCCGTCCCCTGATCGAGACGCGCCGGCACACGCTGTCGGTCTCCGTCCCCGGCGAGCCGCTGTTCGTGCACGGCGACCTGATCCGGCTCACCCAGGTGATCGCCAACCTGCTGAACAACGCCGCGAAGTACACCGACGAAGGCGGCACGATCGCGCTGTCGCTGACCCGCGAGGACGGGCAGGGCGTCATCGCGGTCGAGGACACCGGCGTGGGCATCGAGGCCGAGACCATCCCGCGGGTCTTCGACCTGTTCACCCAGGCCGACACGACGCTGGACCGGGCCCGTGGCGGCCTGGGGCTCGGGCTGACGCTGGTCCGGCAGCTGGTAACGCTGCACGAGGGGCGAGTCGAGGCCAGCAGCGACGGCCTGGGGCGGGGCAGCCGGTTCGTGGTGCGGCTGCCGCTCATCGCCACGCCCGCCGCGCCGCCTGCGCTCGAGCTGCCCGAGCCCGCCTCGACCGCGATCGGTTCGCACCGGGTCCTGGTGGTCGACGACAACGTCGATGCCGCGGAGAGCCTCGCGCTGGTGCTGCGCGCGGACGGGCACGTGGTCTGGACCGCTTTCTCCGGCGAGGTCGCCCTCGAGGTCGCCGCGCGCGTGCGTCCTGACGTGGTGGTGCTCGACATCGGACTGCCGGGGCGCAGCGGCTACCAGGTCGCGCAGACGCTGCGCGCCCGTCCGGAGACGGCGGCCTGCACCCTCGTCGCGCTGACCGGCTACGGCCAGCCGGAGGATCGGGACCGGACCGCCCGGGCGGGCTTCGACCGGCACCTGATCAAGCCGGTCGATCCCGAGACGATCCTCGCGGTGGTCCGGGCGGCACCGGCTACTTCGACATCTCCCGCATCGCCTTCTCCAGACCGGCGAGGGTGACCGGATACATCCGGTTCGACAGCACCTGCCGGATCACGGAGATCGACTGCCGGTACTCCC
>CAIUGQ010000586.1 GCA_903898725.1 uncultured Burkholderiales bacterium
CGCCTCGCGAGCCGCCGCGCTGCGCGGGCGCATCGACGTCGAGCGCCGCATCGCGGACCGCCTCGAGGCCGGCGCGACGGTCTTCGTCGTCGCGCGAAGCCTCGATGCCGACGGCCGACCGGCCGGTCCGCCGCTCGCCGTCCTGCGCGCGCGCGGCGCCGACCTGCCGCTGGAGTTCACGCTGGACGACGGGCTGGCGATGAGCCCGATGGCCCGGCTGTCGGCGGTGCCGCCCGGCACGCAGGTGGTCGTCGTCGCGCGCGTCTCGCGCAGCGGCGAGGCCACCGCCCGCCCCGGCGACCTCCAGGGGGCGTCGCAGCCGATCAAGCCGGGCGCGACCGGGCTGCGGGTGCTGATCGACACGGTGGTGGAATGACGCCGACGGCCTTCGCCGGGCTCCGCGCCGAAGGCCTCGCGCTGTCGCGCGGCGAACGGCGGCTGTTCACCGGCGTGTCGTTCTCGCTCGAGGCCGGCGGCCTGCTGCGGCTGCTCGGCCCCAACGGTTCCGGCAAGAGCAGCCTGCTGCGCGGCCTGCTCGGGCTGGCGCCGCTCGCCGCGGGCACGCTGCACTCGGGGCCCGCTGGCTCGGGCACGCCGCTGCGGCCGCGTGCGCTGTGCGCGGCGGCGCTCTACCAGGGGCACGCCAGCGGCGCCAAGGGCGAACTCACCGCGCTCGAGAACCTCGGGCTGTCGGCCGCGCTCGACGGCACCGTCGAACCCGCCGACGAACCCGCGCTGCGCGAGGCGCTCGAGTCGGTCGGCCTCGCGAGACAGCGCGACATCGAGACGCGCCGCCTGTCGCAGGGACAGCGCCAGCGACTGTCGCTCGCGCGCTTCGTGCTGGCGCTGCGCTCGCCGGTGCGGCCGCTGTGGCTGATGGACGAGCCGAGCGCGGCGCTCGATGCCGAGGGCAGCGCGCTGCTCGCCACCCTGCTCGGCGCGCACCTCGGGCGCGGCGGCGCGGCGATCGTCGCCACGCACCTGCCGGTGGCGCCCAACACGGGCCGGGTCGACGAACTGCGGCTGGACGAGTTCGTGCCGCGCCGCGGCACCGGCCGCGGGCAGCGGGCCGAGACCGAGGCGGCGGCCGCGGGAATCGGACCGTGACCGAGTTCGGCACCCTCGCCTGGGCACTGCGGCGCGACCTTCGGCTCGCGCTGCGCCGGCGCAGCGACGCGCTCAACGTGCTCGGCTTCTTCGCGCTCGCCTGCTCGATGTTCCCGCTCGCGGTCGGCCCGCAGCGCGAATGGCTCACCCGCATCGGGCCGGGCGTGATCTGGGTCGCCGCGCTGCTCGCCTCCCTGCTCGCGCTGCCCCGCCTCTTCGAGCACGACCACACCGACGGCACCCTCGACGCGATGATCGCGAGCGGCCGGCCGCTGCCGATGGTCGTGGCCGGCAAGCTGATCGCGGCCTGGCTGGTCACCGGCCTGCCCCTGATCGTGCTGACGCCGGTGCTGGCGGTGGCGTTCTCGATGCCGATGCACGCGCTGCCGGTCATGCTGGCCTCGCTCGCGCTGGGCACGCCGATCCTGCTCGGGCTGGGCGCGATCGCGGGCGCCCTCACCCTCGGCCTGAAGGCGGGACCGACCCTGGTCACGCTGCTGTGCCTGCCGCTCTACGTGCCGGTGCTGGTGTTCGGCGCCGGCGCGGTCGAGGCGCAGGCCTCGGGCCTGTCGCCGTCGGCCCATCTCGCGCTGCTCGCCGCTGGTATGCTCGTGGTCGCGATCGCCGCGCCGCCCGTGGCCGCCCAGGCGCTGCGCATCTCGGTCGAATGAAGACCCGACCCCGCATGAACGCCTTCCGCTTCGCCGCCCCCCAGACCTTCTACCCGCTCGCCGGACGGCTCGCGCCATGGTTCGCCGCGCTCGCGGTCGCCCTGGCCGCGGCGGGGCTCTATGTCGGCTTCGGCATCGCGCCCGAGGACTTCCAGCAGGGCGAGGTCTACCGGATCATCTTCATCCACGTGCCCTCGGCCTGGATGGCCATGTTCACCTACGTCGTGATGGCCGGCTACGCGGTGCTCACGCTGGGCTTTCGCACCCGGCTGTCGGCGATGATGTGCCGCGCCCTCGCCCCCACCGGCGCCCTGATGGCCGCGATCTCGCTGTGGACGGGCGCGATCTGGGGCCGCCCGACCTGGGGCACCTACTGGGTCTGGGACGCGCGGCTCACCTCCACGCTGATCCTGCTGTTCCTGTACATCGGCTACATCGCGCTGGTCGCCGCCATCGAGGACGAGCAGCGGGCCGACCGGGCCGGCGCGCTGCTGCTGCTGGTCGGCGTGGTCAACGTGCCGATCATCTACTTCTCCGTGAAGTGGTGGAACACGCTGCACCAGGGGGCCAGCGTGAGCCTGACCGCGGCGCCCAAGATGGCCGCCACGATGCTGACCGGCATGCTGCTGATGAGCCTGGCCGCCTGGATGTACACCATCGCGGCCTCGCTCCACCGGGTGCGCTCGATCATCCTCGAGCGCGAACGGCACGCGCGCTGGGTGCGTCAGGCCTTCCCCTGAACCCCGACCCACCCCGACCGTCCACCGACACGCGAGCGCGACAGATGGCAGACCTGCACTGGACCTTCATCGGCGCGGCCTACGGGCTGACCGCGGTGGCGCTCGCCATCGAGGTCGTTGCACTGATGCAGCGCCGTCGCCGCGCCATCGCCCGGATACGGCGCGAACGCGACGTCGACGACGACGGCTTCGACCACTGAGCGCCGCGCGCCTGCCGGCCCGCAGCGCCCCGGATCACACCGCCCCGGATCACACCGCACCACCGAGATCGGACGCAGCACACCGATGAATGCCACCCTGCCCTCCGCCCCACGCGGGATGACGCCACGCCAGAAGCGTTTCGCCTGGATCGCCGTCGGCCTCGCCGTCCTCGCGACCGCGGTCGGCCTCGTGCTCTACGCGCTGTCGTCGAACATCGTCTTCTTCTTCACGCCGACCCAGGTCTCGCGCAACGAGGCCCCGCAGGGACGCGCGTTCCGGGTCGGCGGGCTGGTCGAGCCCGGCAGCCTGCAGCGCGAGGGCATCGACGTGCGCTTCAAGGTGACCGACAACGTGCAGGCGATCCCCGTGACCTACCGCGGCACGCTGCCGGACCTCTTCAAGGAGGGCAAGGGCGTCGTCGCGCAGGGCACGATCGGCGCCGACGGGATCTTCAAGGCCTCGGAAGTGCTGGCCAAGCACGACGAGAACTACATGCCCCCGGAGGCCGCAGAGGCCCTCAAGCAGGCGGGGCATCCGATGCAGTCAGGAACGGTGAAGGCGCAATGATCGGCGAACTCGGACACTTCGCGCTGTGGCTGGCCCTGGCGGTCTCGCTGGTGCAGGCGATCGGCGGTCTGCTCGGCGCGGCCCGTGCCGACACGGCATGGATGCGCACCGGCTTCAATGCGGCCAACGCGCAGTTCGCGCTGGTGGTGCTGGCCTTCGTCGCGCTCGCGAGCTCGTTCGTCGGCAACGACTTCACGCTCGTCAACGTCGCCAACAACTCCAACACGCAGCTGCCCACGGCCTATCGGATCGCAGCCTCCTGGGGTTCGCACGAAGGCTCGCTGCTGATGTGGGCGCTGATGCTCGCCGGCTGGACCGCGGCGGTCAACGCCTTCGGCAGCGGGCTGCCGCCGGCGTTCCGTGCCCGCGTGATCGGGGTGCTCGGGCTGATCGCGGTCGGCTTCCTCGCGTTCATGCTGTTCACCTCGAACCCGTTCCTGCGCCAGTTCCCGCCGCCGCCCGATGGCCGCGACCTGAACCCGCTGCTGCAGGACCCGGGCATGGTGATCCATCCGCCGATGCTCTACATGGGCTACGTCGGCTTCTCGGTCGCCTTCGCGTTCGCGATCGCGGCGATGCTCGGCGGCCGCGTCGACGCCGCCTGGACGCGCTGGGCCCGGCCCTGGACCACGGCCGCCTGGTGCTTCCTCACGATGGGCATCGCGCTCGGCAGCGCCTGGGCCTACTACGAGCTCGGCTGGGGCGGCTGGTGGTTCTGGGACCCGGTCGAGAAC
>CAIUGQ010000587.1 GCA_903898725.1 uncultured Burkholderiales bacterium
CGCCTTGACCGGGCGCGCGCACGATGCCTCCATCGACGGACCGCCCGGTCCGTCCCGTCCCCAGGACCGATGGAGCCCCACGTGAACACACCCGCCTCTCGCCCCGACCTGCCTTCACGCGGCCTCGGCCGCTTCCTGTCGCGCCGCTGGCGCGTCGCCGGTCTGGCCGCCGCGGTCGCGGGCGTGCTGACGCTCGGCGCCTGCTCGCACGGGCCGCACCGCGGCTGGGGCGATGGCCCGATGTCCGGCCAGATGGATCCGGAGCGTGCCGCCCGCTTCACCGAGAAGATGGCCGACCGCATCGTGTCCGAGGTCGACGGCACGCCCGAGCAGAAGCAGCGGATCGCCGCGATCGCGCAGGGCGCGATGACCGACCTGATGCCCATGCGCGACAAGGTGCGCGACGGCCGCCGCCGTTCGGTCGAACTGCTGCGCGCGCCGAGCATCGACCGCGCCGCGATCGAGACGCTGCGCGCCGAGCAGATCGCGCTGGCCGATGGCGCCTCGAAGCGCTTCGCGCAGGCGATGGCGGACACGGCCGAGGTGCTGACGCCGGAGCAGCGGGTCAAGCTCGCCGAGCGGATGCAGCGCCGCATGGGACGCTGGTCGTGAACGGCGGCGTCGGCCACCGGGCGGGCGATGTGCCGACGTCCGCGTCGCCGGCGCCACCCGGCCGCGCTGCGGCGGCCGAGGCCGCACCGGAGGTGACCCGCGGGTCGGTGACACCGCTGCTCTGGCTGCTGCCGGCGATGGCGCTGCAGGCGACGCTCGCCGCGCTGCAGACCCCGCTGGCCGGTTCCCTGATGAGTACCTTGCCGGCGGCGTTCGAGCTGTCGCTCGGGCAGGGGCTCGTCGCGCTGGCGCTGATCGCGGGTGGCGGATGGCTGATCAAGGCAGCGGCCGACGAGCTCGAGTGGAACGCGACGCCGGTGTGCGTCGACGATCCGGCCCGTGCGCTGGTGGCCACCGGACCGTTCCGCCTCGGGCGCCATCCGATGTACCTCGGTGCGGTCGCCGTGCTGGCCGGCACCGCGACGGCGCTGGGCGCGCCGGCCGCCGCGCTGGTCGCAGCCGGCTATGCGGCCTGGATCGACCTGCGCCATGCGCGGCGCGAGGACGCGGCACTGCACGCGCGCTTCGGGCCGGCCTGGCGCGCGTACGCGGCGCGGACCCGGCGCTGGCTGTGACCGCGCGGGCCGCGACCCTGGCGCCGCGGCCTGTCCCCCCTCACACTCCCGCCATGTTCCGCGTGCTGATGATCGAGGACGACCTGCGGCTGGCCGCGATGGTCGCCACCTACCTGCGGGGGGCCGGCTTCACGGTCGAGCAGGCGCCCGACGGCGTCTCCGGGCTCGCGGCGCTGGCCGCGCGCGACGGTCCGGGCGTGGACCTGGTGCTGCTCGACCTGATGCTGCCGGACGCCGACGGGCTGGACCTGTGCCGCCGCATCCGGGCCGGTTCGGACGTGCCGATCGTCATGGTCACCGCACGCGGCGACACCGCCGACCGCATCGTCGGGCTGGAGCTCGGCGCCGACGACTATCTCCCCAAGCCCTTCGAGCCGCGCGAGCTGCTTGCCCGCATCCGCGCGGTGCTGCGCCGGCGCGGCGCGGGCGGCGGGCCGGCGGCAGGGGGGGCGGACGTGCTGCGCTTCGGCCGTCTGGAGATCGACCGCGGCGCGCGCGAGGTGCGGCTCGACGGCCGCGCGCGGCCGCTCACCAGTCACCAGTTCGAGCTGCTGGTGGCGCTGGCCGAGTCGGCCGGCCGGGTGCTGACGCGCGAGCAGCTGATGGAGCGGGTGCGCGGCGAGGCGCTCGACGCCTTCGACCGCTCGATCGACGTGCACGTCGGTCGAATCCGCGCGGCGATCGAGGACGATGCGCGCCATCCGCGGCGCATCGTGACCGTGCGCGGCGCGGGCTACGTGTTCGCGAAGTCGCAGGACGCCGAGTGAAGACCTCGCCGTGAAGCGACTCTACCTGCGCATCTACCTGTCGATGATCGCCAGCCTGGCGATCTTCGCGCTGATCGCGGCGCTCGGCTGGAAGTTCGCCTTCGATCGCGAGCACGCCTCGCGCGACGAGCGCGCGCTGGTGGCCGAGGTGGTCGCGGCGCTGCTGCCGCCGGCCGATGCGCCGACCGAGGCGCAGCGCGCGGTGCTCGAGCGCTGGCACGCGCGCACCGGCGTCGACGTCGCGCTGTTCGATGCGCAGCGCATGCCCATCGCGTCGGCCGGCCGTCCGGTGCCGTCACCGAGACGCGCCGAGGGCGGACGCGAAGGGCAGGACGGCTGGGGCGCCTGGCGCGACGCCGCCGAGCACGGGCCGCCGGCCTGGTCGGTGCGGCTGCCCGACGGCCGCTGGGCCGTCGCGCGGATCTGGCGCTTCAAGGGCGGCCCGCCCTTCGGATGGGGCGCGTTGCTGCTGGCGCTCACGCTGGCGGTCGCGATCGGCGCCTATCCGATGGTGCGTCGGCTCACCCGCCGGCTCGAGCGGCTGCAGCAGGGTGTCGAGGCCCTCGGTTCGGGCGACCTGTCGGCGCGCGTGCCGGTGCAGGGCCGCGACGAGGTCGCCGCGCTCGCGGCGAGCTTCAACCGCTCGGCCGAACGGATCGAGACGCTGGTGCGCGCGCAGCGCTCGCTGCTGGCGAACGCCTCGCACGAGCTGCGCTCGCCGCTGGCGCGGCTGAAGATGGCCACGGCGCTGCTGACCGAGCCGTCGGAGGGCGGCACCGCGGCCGATGCCGACGGGCGTGCCGGTGTAGCGGACCCCTCGGTCGTGGCGCAGCGGGCGGCGCTGCGCGACGAGGTCGAGCGCAACGTCGGCGAGCTCGACGCGCTGATCGAGGAGATCCTGCTGGCGAGCCGCCTCGATGCGGGCGCGGGCATCGCCCGCGAGCCGGTCGACCTGCTGGCGCTGCTCGCCGAGGAGGCGGCACGGGCGCAGGCGACGCTGTCGGTGGACGGGGAGGGTACCGGCGCGCGCTTCACCGTCGAGGGCGACACCCGGCTGCTGCGCCGCGCGGTGCGCAACCTGCTGGAGAACGCGCGCCGCCACGGCGCGGGCAGCCCGGTCGAGGTGCTGCTGTCCGAGGGCCCGCGGGGCCCGGTCCTCGAGGTGCTCGACCGCGGGCCGGGCGTGCCCGAGGCCGAGCGTGAACGGATCTTCGAGCCCTTCCATCGGCTCGCCGGGCACGGCGAGGCGGCCGGCGGCGTCGGACTCGGGCTGTCGCTGGTGCGCCAGATCGCGCAGCGCCACGGCGCCGCGGCGGTCTGCCTGCCGCGCGGGGGCGGCGGCAGCCGGTTCAGGCTCGAGTTCGGCGCCGCGGCGGCAGGCTGAGCACACCGTCGCGGCGACGACTGGGCACGTTGCCGCGGCGTGCCGGCCTCACTTGGGCGGCTGGCGAGTGCCCTGGGTCACCGGATAGCCGGGGCGCCCGGTGTTCATCCACTGCACGATGTTGCGCGCGGCCTTCGTGCGCAGCTCGACCTCGGACGCCACCGAGTAGAACGCCGAGTGCGGCGAGAAGATCACCCGCGGGTCGGCGAGCAGCGGGTGGCCGCTGGGCACCGGCTCGGTCGGCAGCACGTCCAGGCCCACGCCGGCGAGCCGGCCCTCGCCGACCACCGCGGTCAGACCGTCGAGGTCGATGATGCCGCCGCGCGCGGTGTTCACCAGATACGAGCCCGGCTTCATCCGGCGCAGCAGGTCGGCACCGACCAGTCCGCGCGTGTCGTCGTTCAGCAGGCAGTGGATCGAGATCGCGTCGGCCTGCTCGAAGAGCTGCTCGAGCGACACGCGCTCGACGTAGGCCGGGAAGTCGCCCTCGATCAGGTTCGGGTCGTGTGCGATCACGCGCTTGAAGGTGTTGCGCGCGATGTGCGCGAAGCGCTTGCCGATGCGGCCCAGGCCCAGCACGCCGACGGTCATGTCGGTGAGCCGCGGCACCTTGCCGGCGCTGGTGTAGTGCCAGGTGCCGGCCTTCACGTCGGTGTTCCAGCGCACGATGTTGCGGATCGAGGCGAGCATCATCGCGAAGGCGTGGCTCGAGACCTCGCCGACACCGTAGTCGGGGCTGTTGGCGACCCAGACGCCGGCGGCCTGCGCGGCCTTCGCGTCGATGGTGTCGTAGCCGGCGCCGATCCGCGAGGCCAGGCCGATGCCCGGGCGCGCGGCGAACACCTTGGCGCCGACCGGCGCGTACTGCACGAGCAGCGCCGAGCAGCCCTCGGAGGCGGCGATCACCTCGTCCTCGGTCTTGCACTGCGCCTCGATGAGCTGGATCCCCGCCTCGCGGAACAGGGTGCGCTCGAGCGAGACGTCGAGCATGTCGTAGTCGGTGAACAGGACTTTCATCGGGGCTCCTCGGAAGGGGGTGAATGATACCGGCGGTGGCTCGGGGGCATGTCTGCGGTCCGGTCCGATTCAGGCGGATTCGCGCCGGACGATGTCGAATCCGAGGTCGGTGCGCGTGCCGGGCGCCGGTCCGCCGTCGAGCCGGGCGAGCAGCGCCGTCGCCGCGTGCGAGCCGATGTCGTGGCCGGGGATGCGCACCGTGCTGAGCGCCGGCTGCGTCTGGGCGGCCACGTCGAAGTCGCCGAAGCCGAGCACCGCGAGCCGGCCGGGCACGGCGATGCCGCGGTCGGCCGCGGCCCGCAGCGAGCCGGTCGCGAGCGCGTCGTTCGCGCAGAAGAGCGCATCGATCGAAGGCTGCGCGTCGAGCAGCGCGCCGACGGCCGCCCGGCCCTCGGCGGCACTCATGCCGTCGTCGACGAAGGCCGTCAGCGGCGCCTGCGCGCCGGCCTCGCGCGCGGCCTCGCGCAGGCCGCGCAGCCGCTTGCCCGAGCGCACCTCC
>CAIUGQ010000588.1 GCA_903898725.1 uncultured Burkholderiales bacterium
CCGACGATCTCCCTGCATGCCGCGACATCCGCGGCCGACCCAGGGAGACGCCATGCGTCCGCGCCGCAGAGATCGCATCGTCCGCCGTGTGCCGCATGTCGCGCTGTGGGCGGTGCTGCCGATCGCGCTCGCCGCCTGCGGCGTGTCCGCCGAGCGCGACGGGCAGGCCGGGTCGCCCGCCGAGGCGGTCGCGACGCCCACCGCGCCGGTGCTCGCCGATCCGGCGTCCGAGCCGGTCATCGCGGCCGTGCTCGCCGCGCCGCGCGCCGCGCGCGCCTCGCCCTTCGAGGACCCAGGCGCGCTCACGCGCCTGGGGCTCTACACCAGCGCCGAGCAGGCCGCGCGCGTGCTCGCCGCGCGACCCGGTGCCGCGCTGCGCGTGAAGGTGGATCGCGGCGGCGCGGACGAGGCCGAGCTCGCGGTGCGCATCGTCTGGGGCGAGCAGGCCGCGGCCGACCTGCCGAACACGGTGCCGGTGTTCGTGTCCGGGCCGGACCTGCGCCTGGCGGCCACGGTGGTCGACCGGCTGCAGGACGGCGGGCTCACCCGGGTGTTCCTGGTGGGGCCGGGTCCTCGACCCGCCCCCGACGCCCCGAAGTCACCGTAGCGCGCCGGCGACGCGCAACCGGTGCACCCCGAGGTCCTCAGGCGTTCGGCGCGATCAGCACCTTCCCGCCGCGACCCGGCCGCGCCGCATGGGCGAGCGCGTCCTTCACCTGCGCGAGCGGGTACACCTGCTCGACCTCGACCCGCAGCGCGCCCTCGGCGATCGCCGTACCGAGCTGCCGGTACAGCGCGTGCTGCTGCTCGAGCGGCACGGTCGCGAACCAGCGCGCCAGCCAGAAGCCGCGCAGCGCCACGTCGCGGAACACCACGTCGCCCGGATCGAGCGCGCAGGCGTCGCCCGACAGCATCCCGTAGTTCACGACCGTGCCGCCGTCGGCCATCGCGCGGCCGAGCCGGCGCGTCGCGTCGCCGGCGACCGCGTCGATCCCGAGCCGCGGTTTTGCGCCGCCCGTGGCCGCGTGCACGCGCGCGGCGAGGTCCGGGCCGTCGACCAGCACGACGTCGGCGCCGAGCGCCTTCAGCGGCGCGACCTGCTCCTCGCGGCGCACGACGCTCACGGTCTTCCAGCCGAGCCGCTTCGAGAACTGGATCACCGCCTGGCCGACGCCGGAGTTGCCGGCGTTCTGGATCACCCAGTCGCCGGGGGCGAGCGCGACGAAGTCGTGCAGCATCAGCCAGGCGGTGGGCGGGTTCACGCCGAGCATCGCGAGCTGGTCGACGTCGGCCTCGGGCAGCGCGAAGAGGCGCGCGGCCGGGGCCTTGGTGCGAGGGCGCCAGTTGCCGCGCGCGGCCAGCAGCGCGAGCACGCGGTCGCCGGCCTTCAGGTGCGTGACGCCGGCACCGGCCTCGAGCACGCGCCCCACCGCCTCGCCGCCGGCCCAGACCGGCAGCTTCGGCGGCACCGCGCCATAGCGCCCCTCGAACTGCAGCAGGTCGGCGGGGTTGATGGAGGAGCGCTCGATCTCGAGCAGCACCTCGCCCGGGCCGGGCGCGCCGGGTTCGTCGACGTCGACGAGTTCGGCGACATCGTGGGCGGGGCCGAAGCGGGAGAAGCGGACGGCTTTCATCGGATCAGGGGTCCTGGGGTTCGGTTCGATGTAGGGCCACGCGCCGGCGGCGCGCGGCGGCTTCGTTCGTTGCGTCAGCGAAAGACGGTCTCGTGCCGGGTGGTGAGCGGGCCGATGCGCGCCTGCACGTCGGAGCTCACCACCGGCTGCCGATCGGCGCTCACACTCTCGACCGACACCGTGATCAGGCTGCCGTGGACCGGGTGCGCACCGACGCTCACCTGCAGGCCGGGCAGCGCCAGGTC
>CAIUGQ010000589.1 GCA_903898725.1 uncultured Burkholderiales bacterium
ATCTGCCATCGGCCGCTCCAATAGCGCGAGGTCTTGCGATCCCCCGCTTTCCACCTCAGTGCGTATGCGGTATTAGCGTAGCTTTCGCTACGTTATCCCCCACTACTGGGTACGTTCCGATGTATTACTCACCCGTTCGCCACTCGCCGCCAGGATTGCTCCCGCGCTGCCGTTCGACTTGCATGTGTAAGGCATGCCGCTAGCGTTCAATCTGAGCCAGGATCAAACTCTTCAGTTTAATCTCTTGGCAACTTACTTTTGGTAAGCCGCAGTACTGCTGCTCAAACGAATCGACCGAGATACACGTGACTTGCATCACGTACACCTTGATCTATCGTGCGAGCGTTTGTTGCCACTCGTTCAGGCCCATCCTCGCAGACAGGCTTTCGCTTCGCGGCTCCGGCGCTTCCGCCTAAACGCCCACACTTATCGGCTGTAGATTTTTAAAGAACTCCGCTGCCTACTTCAGGTCAGCACGGGGCAGCTAGACCACCCCTCTTCACTTCTCCTCACCCTCTCTGCCCGCTTCGCTTACCGCGTCGCGTCTCGATCAGGTGAGCCAGTGACTATAGCAACCTTTTTTCTTCTCTGCAAGTGCCCAGCCTTCCGACTCGACTCTTTTTCTTTCGCAGAGCAGGGCTGCATCGCTGCCACCCCCTTGAGGCTGCCCGGGCCCGCGCAGCGTTGCCGCCTGTGCGCCTCTCCGGTCACGCTTCGCCGATCACCGCGCTGATTCGTGCGGCTCGCGTCGAAGGGGGCGAACTATAGCAGGTTCCGGCAGCGTGTCCGGCGCGTGCGCACGATTCTTTCGAAATGTCGTCGAAGCGGGCCAGCGACGCGCTCGCGGCGTGTCAGAAGCCGCTCTCGCGCACGATCACTGCGGCGATCCCTCGGAGCCCGTCGCCGAGCAGGCTGCGCGGTGCGGCGTCGATGCTCGCGGTACCCGACGCCACGGCGCCCCGGTCGGTGTCCGCGGGCGGCGCATCGAGCCTTAGCCTGACGCGGTACAGCGCGTCTCGAGGCACGAGGCGACCGTCCGGCTGACGCAGCGTCGGGACCCGACCGCCATGCTCGGTCGCGAGCATCGGATGCGGCAGCGTCTGCGCGCGGGTGCCGTCGATCGCGACCACCGTCGCGGTCACCGGCGTCGCCCATCGCCCGCGTCGCTGGAAGCGCGCCTGCGCGCCGACCTCGAATCGCCCGATCGACTCCTGCGCGACCAGCGCATCGACGACCCACGCGTCCGGTGCATGCAGCATCGCGATCGGCTGGCTGGCATTGACCCAAGCACCCGGCTGGATCTGCGGGTCGCGATCCCCCAGCATGCCGTCGAACGCCGCCCGCAGCACCAGGCGCTGGAGCTCGGCACGCTGCGCGTCGACTTCGGCCACCGCCCCGGCGAGCTGCTCGGCGATGGCTGCGCGGCGCTCGTGCCCGTCTGTGCGACCGACCGTACGGTCGAGTTGCACGGCGAGCGCATCGACCGATGCGGCGGACTGCGCGGCGCGGCTGCGGACGTCCGGCGAGTCGAGGAGCACCAGCAGGTCGCCGGCGCGGACAGGGCCCGGCTCGCGGATCTGCGCGACGCGTGCCGGGAGCGGACTGTAGACGAGCTGCTGGCGTTCGGCGTGCAGCCAGCCCTCGGCGCGCACCGGAGTCCGCCACGGCCAGAGCAGCACGCCCAGCAGCACGACGAGCACGAGCGATCCGGCGAGGCGACGGCTCGGCCGGATCGCGTCGCGGCGGCGGCTCCACTCGCGCAGCTCGAGTCCGATCGGGCGCAGCACGAACCAGGCGATCTCGACGGCGAAGAGGAGCAGACCGAGCAGCTTGAAGAACACGTGGTAGACCGCGATCGCGATCGCGACGAACACGACCAGGCGGTACAGCCAGGTCAGCAGCGCGAACGCGATCAGGCCGGTGCGCAGCCGCGCCGGGAACGGCTCGGGGTCGGGCTCGTCCCAGCCGAGCAGCACGCGCCGCATCCAGGCCCGGGCGAGCGCGCCGGAGCGGGCGTGCAGGTTGGGCAGGTCGAGCATGTCCGACAGCAGGAAGTAGCCGTCGAAGCGCATGAACGGGCTTGCGTTGATCCCGAGCGTCACCACCCAGCTCGTGGTGGCCAGGAAGAACAGCGCGCTGCGCAGGTCGCCATCGGCGGTGAGGCTCCACGCGAGCGTCGCCCAGGCCGCGAGCGCGAACTCTGCCGCGATGCCAGCGGCGGCCACACGGAACCGGCGCCCCCGATCGGCGAGTTTCCAGACTTCGCCGGTGTCGGTGTAGAGCATCGGCCAGAGCACGACGAAGGCCACGCCCATCTGAGGCACCCGCAAGCCGTAGCGCGTCGCCGTCCACGCGTGACCGAGCTCGTGCAGCGTCTTGGCGACCACGAGCGCGAGCGCCCAGCCGGCGATGCCCGCGGGGCTCAATGTCTCGCTCAGCGTATGGGTGAAGGTGTCCCACTGACGGGCCGCGAGCATCAGGCCGATGACGGCCGCGCCACAGGTGACGACCAGGAAGGCGCGCGAGTACAGCCACTGCACCCAGGGCAGGGTCCGGACGAGCCATCGTTCCGGCTTCAGCAGCGGCACCCGGAAGAACAGGTAGTGGTGGAGGAGCCAGGCGAGCGGGCTCTCGCGCGCGGCCTGCGCTGCGTGCATCAGCCGCGCGGTGCCTGCGGCGCCCTCGGCGCGCAGCAGCTGGTGGGCGCGCAGGAAGGTCTCGAGCCCCTCGATCTGCGGCGCGCCGACCTGCAGCGTGGTCTCGGCGCGCACCTGCTCGAGCAGCGCCTGCGGATCGTCGCCGGCACGCCAGCGCGACAGCAGCGCGAACTCGAGCCATCCGATCCGGAAGAAGCGGTTCGCCACCGGGTCATGCACGGTCCAGGCCGGCACGCCGTCGCGTCCGGGAGAGGCCGGCTCGATCCGCAGGTCCTCGCGGATCGCCGGCAGCCGCGCCTGCACACTGGCCCCAGCCTGCGCTGCGCCGACGGCCTGCGGCGAGGCATGCGCGGCAGACATCGCGATCCTCGGCCGCCGGGCCGCAGGCCCTCCCTGCCCCGCCGCCGAGCCTCCGGCGCTCACCAGCCGGTCCACTCGCGCAGCGCGGCGAGCGGCCGACGCAGCAGGTAGTAGCCGAGCGGAGCCCGTTCGCCGTAGAGCTTGGCCGTGCCCGACAGACCGATGCGCACACGGCGAGCATCTTCGGCCGACAGGGATTCGAAGCGCGCCCGAAGGCGATACGAGGCGACACCTTCGGGCGACAGCGTCGCCTGATAGCTGCTCTGCACCACGGTCGCGGACAGCGCTGCGGTCGGTGCCACCTGCAGGAACAGCCGCAGCGGCGCGCCGGGCTCGAGGGTGATCGCATCGGCAACCGGCAGCCAGACCAGCACGCCGGCATCGTCGGGGTCGGCGAGCAGTGCGATGCGCTCACCGGTGACCACCGGCTTGCCTTCCCAGTCGAGCGTATCGCCGAAGATTACGACCCCGGCCTTGTGGGCGGTCACGACGATACGCGCCAGCTGCTGGTCGATCGACGCGACCTCGGCCTGGCGCTCGGCGACGCGTCCCTCGAGCACCGCGAGCTCCGATCGGCTCGCCGCATTGTCGAACGCCTTCTGCGCGGCGGCGAGCGCATCGGCGCGCGCGACCGCGAGCTGCCGGAGCGCGACCTCCCGCCGACTGCGCAGCGTCGTGTCGTCCAGCGTGAGCAGTCGCTCGCCGGCGCTCACCGACTGATTCGGCTGCACGTGGAATTCGCGGATCACGCCATCCATCGGCGCCGATACCGCGAACGCCTGCATCGGCGCGATCTCCGCGGGCGCGAGCACCGAGAGGCGAACGGGAATCGCCATGGCCGCAAGCACCGCCAGCGGCAGCACCCACCGCATCAGCCGCCGCAGCGGCTGCCCGATGCGCGCTGCACGGCGTCCGCTCAGCGCCCACCATGCGTGCCCCCAGACCGCGGGCAGGCGGGCGAGCCAGGGCTGGACGGGATCCGGCACGGGGTCGTCGAGCGCGAACGCGACCAGGGCGAGGCGATGGCCGTCGGGCGCATCGATGACGAAGCACAGCAGATGCGCAGGCAGCCACGCCGCCCAGTCGGCGGCCACGGCGGCCGGCAGGTCATCGGCCGTCACATGCTCGCCATCGAGCCCTTCGCGAGCATTCAGGGTGCGTCCCAGCGCATCGAGCCACTGGGCGAACGGCGCGGCAGCGGTCAGCTGCGCGAGGCCCGAGACAGTCGCCAGGCGCGGCGTGCCGGCCGTCAGCTCCCACACGAAGGCCTGACGGTAGGCGAACAGCCCGAAGGTCTCGTTGGCGATCGAGAACCGCAGTTCGGGGAGGCTGCGCGCGGCACGCAAGCGCTCCTCGAGGTGCACGAAGGCAGCGAGCGCTTCGGGGTCGGCGAGCGGCAGGCCGGCGTTCATCGGTGCGCGCGCGGCCCGCTCAGCGGGCCTGGGGGAACAGTGCCGTGCCGCTCATGCCGACGAGCAGGTCGGCATGGGCGCCACGCACGGTGCCCTCGACCTCGATCGATTGGCTGACCGCATCCACCCTGGCATTGACCGCGGTCACCACCGCCGGATAGCTGCGGCCGGTCTCGTCGATCGCGATCTCGAAGGCGACGCCGGGCTTGAGCCAGGACAGCCAGCGCGACGGTGCATTGAGCTTGAGCTTGGGCGGCCCTGCGGAGACCAGTTCGAGCAGCGGCTGCCCGACCGAGACGCCCTGGAAGGGGCGCACATGCAGCTTCACGATGCGTCCCGAGAACGGCGCGTCGATCCTGCACAGCGAGGTCTGCTGCCGTGCGAGCTCGACCTGGGCCTGCGCGCGTGCGACGGCGGTCGCGGCGAGCTGCACCTCGGAATCGCCCGCGGCGTTGAGCCCCTGCAGCCGGAGCTTGGTCTCGTGCTGCTGACGGGCCGCATCGCTCTCGGCATCGGCCATGCGCAGCCGCGCCTGCTGCTCGGTGCAGTCGAACACCACCAGCGGCGTGCCCTGCCTGAACGCACCGCCGAGTTCACCGCCCATTCGATCGATGCGCCCGACCATCTGAGCGACCAGCGTCGTCTCGCGTGCGGGCATCAGCAGCACGCGTACCGGAGGCGTCGCAGCAAGCGTCGGGCTGCCTGACGATGCGCCCGGCGCCGCGGACGGCGCGCCCGACTGGGCGAGCGCCACCGCGGGTGAGGCCAGCTGCACGCAGGCGAGCAGCAGCCCGGCGACCGCCGCGCGCAGGCCGGCCCCGCGTCGGCGACCAAGGCGGTCCGCCGCGCGATCAGTCATGTGCGGCGGCGGCCAGCCTGGGCCCCG
>CAIUGQ010000590.1 GCA_903898725.1 uncultured Burkholderiales bacterium
GGCTGCGCCGACCGGCTCCCGTCGGACACCCGCGCGAGACGGTGCGGCCCAGTCGGGGCGCAACGGCCTGAAGGGCAGCGGCGCCGAGAGACCGGGCATGCGTGCGGTGGCGTTCGTGCGGAGGTGGGTGTCTGCCCCGCCGCTGGTTTTGGGGTGAGAAGGGTGGCATGCCACCGTGGTTTCGCCCGTCGTCGCTCGGGGGCGGGCCTCGCGAAGTGTGAGGCCGCGCCCCACACGAAGTCGAGCTCAACCGCGCGTGGAGCCCTCGTCCTCGCGCCCCGCAGCCGCCGCGGCTTCCTCCGCCTCGCGCCGCTCGCGCGCCTCGCGCGTGATCCGCATGTCGCGCTCCAGCGTGACCTTCTGCCAGATGACGAACACCACCATCGCGCCCACCACCAGCCCGAGCTCCCAGACGATCGGCGACATGGCGCCGCGCCCGCCGCTCAGCGCGCGAAGGCCGCGACGTCCGGCAGCACCTTCTCGAGCGCCTTCGCCGATGACAGCACGCCGGGGATGCCCGCGCCCGGATGGTTGCCCGCGCCGACCATGAAGAGCCCCTCGACGTCCTCGCTGCGGTTGTGCGGGCGGAACCACGCGCTCTGCGTCAGGCGCGGCTCGAAGCCGAAGGCCGCGCCCTTGAACGACAGCAGCCGGTCGTGGAAGTCCTGCGGCGTCGTGTAGAACGAAGTGACGATCTCGTCGCGCAGCCCCGGCAGCACCGTCGCCTCGAGCGCCTCGGCGATGCTGTCGCGGTAGGCGTCGCCGCGCGCGGCCCAGTCCACGCCCGCGTCCAGGTGCGGCACCGGCGACAGCACGTAGAACGCGTCGTGGCCGGCAGGCGCCACCGACGGGTCGGTGGCCGAGGGCCGGTGCAGATAGAGGCTGAAATCCTCGGCGAGCTTCTTGCGCTTGAAGATGTCGGTGAGCAGCGCCTTGTAGCGCGGGCCCAGCACCATCATGTGGTGCGGCACGTCCTCGTACCGGCGCTTCGTGCCGAAGTACCAGACGAACAGGCTCATCGAGTAGTGGCTGCGCTCGATCTTCGCGTTCGTCCAGGTGCGGCGATGCTCGGGCGCCACCAGGTTCCGGTAGGTCCATGCCGCGTCGGCATTCGACACCACGATGTCGGCGTCGATCCGCTCGCCGCCCTCGAGCACCACGCCGCGCGCGCGGCCGGCCTCGACGACGATGCGCTCGACCGTCGCGCCGTAGCGGATCGTCGAGCCCTGCCCCTCGATCAGCTTCACCAGCCCGCGCGCGAGCGCGCCGGTGCCGCCCATCGCCCAGTGCACGCCGTGGCGCCGTTCGAGCGGCTGGATCAGGCTGTACGCGCAGGTGACCGAGAACGGGTTGCCGCCGATCAGCAGCGGATGGAAGCTGAAGACTATGCGCAGCCGCGGGTCGCGCAGGTACTTCGACGTCACCGCGTGGATGGAGCGCCACGCGCGCATCTTCACCATCGCCGGCACCGCGCGCAGCAGGTCGCCGAAGGTCTCGAACGGCATCGTCGCCATGTTCTCGAAGCCGAGCTCGTAGCAGCGCTCGGCCACTTCCATGAAGCGCTCGTAGCCCTCGACGTCACCGGGCGAGAGCCGCGCCACCTCGGCGCGCATGCGCACCGGATCGCCGCAGTAGTCGAACCAGCTGCCGTCGGCGAAGCGGATCCGGTAATAGGGGTCGAGCGCGCGCAGCTCGACGTCGTCCTCGCGGCGCTTGCCGCACAGCGCCCACAGCTCGTCGAAGAGGAAGGGCGCGGTGACGATGGTCGGGCCCGCGTCGAAGGTGAAGCCGTCGCGGAAGTGGGTGTAGCCGCGTCCGCCCGGTCCGTCGAGCCGCTCGAGCACGGTGACCCGCCAGCCGCGGGCGCCCAGCCGCACCGCGGCAGCCAGCCCGCCGAAGCCGCTGCCGATGACGATCGCATGCGGCTTGCCGCCGGTGCGGGCGGGGCCGGAGGCGCCGGCGGTCGAGGGGTCGAAGGACAGGTAGGGCTTGACCGGCTTCATGCGAGGCTCCGAGGGTCGCAC
>CAIUGQ010000591.1 GCA_903898725.1 uncultured Burkholderiales bacterium
CGCGACGAGGAGCGCAGCCGTACGTGATGGCCGGGCCGGGGTTTCGCGGCGCATGCGCCGCGCCGGACCGGCGACGCGCGCCGGGAGGCGCGAGGCTCCCCGGCGAGCCCCGCAGTCGCGAAATCGGGACGCGCAGTAGGTTTATCCGCGGCTTCTCACCGAGCGACTTTGAAGCTGCCGTCCTTGAACGTGTTCGCGATGTTCGCCGTCATGCCACTGTCCGGGAAGCCGTCGTGCTTGGTCGGGCCCCAGGTGTAGGTCGCGTAGACACCCTTGAAGTTCTTGGTGTTCTCGAGGACCTTCTGGATCGCGGCCGGATCGGTCGAGCCCGCGGTCTTGATCGCGTGCTCGATGATCTTCACGCAGTCGTAGCCCATCGCCACCCACCAGAACAGGATGTCGATCTCGCCGCCGCCGGGCGCGAGCTTCGTGCGGACCTTGTCGACCAGCTGCTGGGTCTGCGCGGGCAGCTTGCCGTCTTCGCCGAACGAGGTGCTGACGTAGCCCGACCCGTAGGTGTTGGCCCAGTACTCGGGCTTGTTCAGCAGCTTGCGGATCTGCGCGGCCATCAGCGCCGGGTGGCCGACCACCGGCACGTCCCAGCCCATGTCGCCCCGCGCGTTCAGCAGCCGGCCGAGCAGGCCGGTGGCCGCCGACCACGGCATGATCACGTCCGCGCCGGCCGCCCGCGCCTTCTGCAGTTCGTCGGTCAGGTCGGTCTTGTTCGGGTCGATCAGCACCGTGTAGACCGGCTTGATGCCGGCCGCCTCGAGCAGCGTGTTCGCGGTGCGCGCGCTCGCCGTGCCGTAGCCGGTGGTGTCGCCGATCACCGCGACCTTGCTGCGCTTGAGCTTCTTGAGCGCGTACTCGTTGGCGGTGGAGATCCACTGCGTGTTGGTGTTGATCACGCGGAAGGCGCGCGGGTAGCGGATCGGGTCGATCAGCTCCTCGATCGCGCCGATCACCAGGTTCGGCACGCCGGCCTTGGCCAGGACCGGGGTGGCACCCAGACCCTCGCCCGAGTTCACCGGGCCGATCACGAAGTGCACCTTCTCCTGGAAGGCGAGCTGCTGCGCGAAGTTGACCGCCTTGGTCGGATCGCCCGCCGTGTCGCGGGTCAGCAGCTCGATCTTGCGGCCGTTGATGCCGCCGGCCGCGTTGATCTCCTCGACCGCGAGCTGCACGCCCTGGTTCTCGGCGATGGCCGCCGACGACAGCGGGCCGGTCAGCGACGACAGCCAGCCGACCTTGATGGTGTTCTGCGCACCCGCGACGCCCGCCGCACTGGCGAGCGCGAGGCCGGCGAGCAGTTTCGGAAGGTGTTTCAATGAATGAAACATGATGTCTCCTCTGTCGTTATGAGTGCTGCTATGCAGCACTTTCGAGTTTCAATCGTGGTTGAACGGTCGATACTTGTCAACGCACGACACACGCTTCCCGAGCCGCCGGCGCGGACCGGGGGCACCGGCCGGCCCCCGCGGGCGATGCCCTACACTGTCGTCGTCGCGGCGTCCGCAGGATCTGCACGCGGTCGCCCCTCGCCGGAGCCCTTCTCTTGAGCCTCACCCTCGCCGCCCTCAACGCCGCGTCGCCCGCCGAGTTCGCGCGGCTGCTCGACGGGACCTTCGAGCACTCCCCCTGGGTCGTCGAGCGCGCCGCGCCGATGCGCCCGTTCGCGAGCCTCGCGCAGCTCAAGCTCGCCTTCGTGCGCGTGCTGCGCGACGCGACCGAGGCCGAGCGGCTCGCGCTGCTGCGCGCGCACCCCGAGCTGGCGGGGCGGGCGATGGTCTCGAACTCGCTGACCGCGGAATCGAACGACGAGCAGTCGCGGGCCGGGCTGACCGCCTGCTCCCCCGAGGAGTTCGCCACCCTGCAGCGGCTGAACGCCGCCTGGAACGCGAAGTTCGGCTTCCCGTTCATGCTGGCGGTGCGTGGGCCGCGCGGCACCGGGCTGACCCGCGCGCAGATCATCACGGAGTTCGAGCGGCGTCTGGCGAATCCGGTCGACCACGAGCTCGAGGAGTGCGTGCGCCAGGTGCACCGGGTCGTCGAGATCCGCCTCGACGACAAGCTCGGTCACGCGCCGACGCTGGGCAATCGCATCCTGGACGACGCCGCGGCGCTCGCCGTCCACTCCGATCCGGGCTTCGCCGAGCGCGGGCTGCTCACCGTCACCTACCTGACCGACGCCCACCGCGCCTGCGCCCGGCAGCTCGACGCCTGGATGCGCGAGGCCGGCTTCGACGAGGTCGTCCACGACGCGGTCGGCAACGTGGTGGGCGTCTACCACGGTACCGATCCCGGCGCGCGCCGGCTGATGACCGGCAGCCACTACGACACGGTGCGCAACGGCGGCCGCTTCGACGGCCGGCTCGGCATCCTGGTGCCGATCGCCTGCGTGCGCGAGCTCGCGCGCGCCGGCCGCAGGCTGCCCTACGGTATCGAGGTGATCGGCTTCGCGGAAGAGGAAGGCCAGCGCTACAAGGCGACCTTCCTCGGCTCGGGCGCGCTCGTCGGACGCTTCGATCCGGCCTGGCTCGACCAGGCCGACGCCGCCGGCATCACGATGCGCGATGCGATGCGCGGCGCCGGCCTCGCCATCGAGGACATCCCGGCGCTGGTCCGGGACCCCGCCCGCTACCTCGGCTTCGTCGAGGTGCACATCGAGCAGGGCCCGGTGCTCGCCGAGGCGGGCCTGCCGCTGGGCGTGGTCACCTCCATCAACGGCAGCCTGCGCTATGTCGGCGAGGCGATCGGCATGGCCGCGCACGCCGGCACCACGCCGATGGGCAGCCGCCGCGATGCGGCCGCCGCGGTCGCCGAGATCATCCTGTTCCTGGAGCGCCGCGCCGCGGCCGCGCCCGACGTGGTCGGCACCGTCGGACTGCTCGAGGTGCCGCAGGGCTCGATCAACGTGGTGCCCGGGCGCTGTCGCTTCAGCCTCGACATCCGTGCGACCACCGACGCCGCACGCGATGCCTGTGCCGCCGACGTGATGGCCGAAATCGAGCGGATCCGGGTGCGCCGCAGCGTCGAGATCCGGCTGGAGGAGACGATGCGCGCGCCGGCCGCACCGAGCGACCCGGCCTGGCAGGCGCGCTGGGAGCGTGCAGTCGCCACGCTCGGCGTGCCGGTGCACCGGATGCCGAGCGGCGCCGGCCACGACGCGATGATGCTGCACCGGGTCATGCCGCAGGCGATGCTGTTCATGCGCGGCCTGAACCTGGGCATCAGCCACAACCCGCTGGAGTCGATCACCAACGACGACGCCGACCTGGTGGTGCGCGCGTTCATGGCGATGCTCGAGGACCTCGCGCTCGCCGCGGCATAGGGATCGGCTCGGACCTCGATCCGGCCGACCACGGACAGGGGGCGCCCCGCGCCCCGGGGGAGACGAGACATGGACACGACGACGAGCGGGGCCGCAGCGGCCCCGGTGATCCGCCTGCACGCCGACGACAACGTGCTGATCGCCCGCACCGAACTCGCGATCGGCACGCCGCTGGCCGAGGGCGTGCGCAGCCGCAGCCAGGTGCCCGCCGGGCACAAGATCGCGGCCCGGCGCCTCGCGCGCGGCGAGCCCATCCTCAAGTACGCGACGACCATCGGCTTCGCTGCGGCCGACGTGGAGGCCGGCGCCTGGGTCCATTCGCACAACGTCGAGTTCCGCGAGTACGACCGGGACTACGCGCATGCGAGCGCGTACCGGCCGGTCGAGCCGGTGCCCGAGGCCGCGCGCGCGACCTTCATGGGCATCGTCCGGGAGGACGGCCGCGTCGCGACCCGCAACTACGTCGGCGTGCTGGCCACGGTCAACTGCTCGGCGACGGTGGTGCACCGCATCGCCGCCTGGTTCACGCCCGAGCGGCTCGCCGAGTATCCGAACATCGACGGCGTGGTCGCCTTCGCGCACGGCACCGGCTGCGGCATGGAGATGACAGGCGAGCCGATGGACCTGCTGCGCCGGACGATGACCGGCTACGCCTCGCATCCGAACCTCGCCGCCGCGCTGGTGATCGGCCTGGGCTGCGAGCGCAACCAGGTCTCGAAGCTCGGCCTGCACGAGGGACCGCGGCTCAAGACCTTCGTGATGCAGGACACCGGCGGCACGACGAAGACCATCGAGGCGGGCATCGCCGCCGTGCGCGAGCTGCTCGCCGACGCGAACCGGGTCGAGCGCCGGCCGGTGCCCGCCGCGCACCTGACCGTCGGCCTGCAGTGCGGCGGCTCGGACGGCTTCTCGTCGATCACCGCCAACCCGGCGCTCGGCGCGGCGATGGACATCCTCGTGCGCCACGGCGGCACGGCCATCCTGTCGGAGACGCCCGAGATCTACGGCGTCGAGCACACGCTGACGCGGCGCGCCCGCAGCCGCGAGGTCGGCGAGAAGCTGGTCGAGCGCATCCGCTGGTGGAAGGACGTCTACACGGTGGGGCGCGACACCCAGATCAACGGCAACGTGAGCCCGGGCAACCATGCCGGCGGCCTCGCGAACATCTTCGAGAAGTCGCTCGGCTCGTCGATGAAGGGCGGCACCGGGCCGCTGATGGAGGTCTACCGCTACGCCGAGCCGGTGCTGCAGAAGGGGCTGGTGTTCATGGACACGCCCGGCTTCGACCCGACCTCGGCGACCGGCCAGATCGCCGGCGGCGCGAACGTGATCATGTTCACCACCGGCCGCGGCTCGATGTTCGGCGCCAAGCCCGTGCCGTCGATCAAGCTCGCGACGAACACGCCGATGTTCGAGCGGCTGCGCGACGACATGGACGTCAACTGCGGCACGATCCTCGACGGTACCCAGTCGCTGAAGGACTGCGGCGAGGCGATCTTCCGACAGCTGCTGGCCACCGCCTCGGGGGAACGCACGAAGAGCGAGCTGCTCGGACTGGGCGACCACGAGTTCGTTCCCTGGAACATCGGGATCACCGGCTGAGAAGCCGCGCGTAGACTCGACACAAAAGGCCACGATGTCCGATCACGATCACCACCCTCCGCTACGCCCGCTGCTCGGCAACTGGCTGTGGGAGCGGGGCCGCATCGGGATGCGCTGGCTGCGCTGCGCCGACGGCGCGCTGGGCTTCGACGAGGGCCGCAAGGCGCAGTTCGCCGACGAGGTGCCGATCCGGGTGCCGCTGACGGCGGACGCCGCCTCGCCCGAGGCCGCCGCCTGGCCCGCGGTGCACGAGCCCGGCCTGGTGCGCTTCCTGCGGGCCGCGCAGCTCGGTCGCGCCGAGGACGCCGGCTCGCCGGCCGAGGTGGCACGCGCGGTCCACGACTGCGTCGACCTCGGCCTGTGGGCCGCCTACCAGGCCGAGGCC
>CAIUGQ010000592.1 GCA_903898725.1 uncultured Burkholderiales bacterium
GGGCCGGCGACGCGGCAGCCGGGGCCGGGGCGGCCGGTGCAGGGGCGGCCGCAGGCGGCGCCGCATACGCCGCAGCGGCGGCCTCGAGCAGCGCGATCACGCTGCCCTCCTTCACCCGGTCGCCCAGCTTCACCTTCAGCTCGACGATCCGGCCCGACGCGCTCGACGGGATCTCCATCGACGCCTTG
This sequence comes from uncultured Burkholderiales bacterium, assembly GCA_903898725.1. Lineage (GTDB taxonomy): Bacteria > Pseudomonadota > Gammaproteobacteria > Burkholderiales > Burkholderiaceae_E > UBA4615. The sequence continues at coordinate 189 of CAIUGQ010000592.1, forward strand.
TCCGACTCCACCGTCAGCAGGCTCTGCTCGGCCTTCACCGTGTCGCCCGGTGACACCAGCAGCTCGATCACCTCGACGTCCTTGAAGTCGCCGATGTCCGGCACGCGCAGCTCGATGCTCGCCATGGTCTGTCTCGTCGTTGGATAAGCCGGCGACCGCGGTCGCTCAGGTGGGGATCTCGAAGTCGTAGACGCGGTTCGGTCCGCTCGAGCTCTTGTCGAACTCCGAGCCCGCATCGACGCCGATCTGGGCGATCTGGCGGGCGCCGCGCGCGCCGCCGTAGGTCGCGTACATCGCGCCGAGCGCGAAGTTGCGGCCCGAGCCGATGGCCCAGAACCGCTCGAAGCTGAAGACCTCGCGGTACGAGTAGACGCCGTAGATGCCGCTCGGATTGGCGATCAGCGCCGTGATCTGCGAGCTCTCGTACGGGTCGTCGTCCTCTTCCTTGGGGTTGAGGAAGTACTGCTCCTTGAGCACCTGGTGCGCACGCAGGAAGGTCTCGAAGACCTCGTGCCGCGAGTGCAGCCGCGGCGTCTCCATGGTCCCCAGCACGCGCCGCAGCACCTCGAAGTGCGCGGTGCTGCCCGCCAGCCCGATGTAGGAGTCGCCGACCTGGATGATCTTGTCGTTCGCCTCGTACTCGCCGGGCAGGCGTGTCTCGCCGAAGGTGACGAGCGTGTCGGCACCGATCGCGATGTGGTTCTTCTTCCTGACGACGACGATGGTGGTCAACGGCTCATCCTGCGGTCTGTCGGGCGTCGCGCGATCCGGCGCGCCGGCGTCAGAGCATCACCCTGCGGAAATCCGCCAGCAGCTGGGCCAGGTGGGCGTTGAAGCGCGCCGCCGCGGCACCGTCGATGACGCGATGGTCGTACGACAGCGACAGCGGCAGGATCAGCCGGGGCTCGAACGCCGACCCGTTCCAGACGGGCTTCGTCGCCGAGCGGCTCACGCCCAGGATCGCGACCTCGGGGGCGTTGACGATCGGCGTGAATCCGGTGCCGCCGATGCCGCCGAGGCTGGATATCGAGAACGTGCCGCCCTGCATCTCCGACGGCGAGAGCTTGCCGTCGCGCGCCTTCTTCGCGAGCTCGCCGGTCTCGGTGGCGATCTCGCCCAGCCCCTTGCGGTCGGCGTCGCGGATCACCGGCACCATCAGGCCGTTCGGCGTGTCGGCCGCGAAGCCGATGTGCCAGTAGCGCTTGAGCACCAGCGCCTCGCCTTCGAGCGAGGCGTTGAACTCGGGGAACTTCTTCAGCGCATGCACGCAGGCCTTGATCAGGAAGGCGAGCATCGTGAGCTTCGGCCCCGACTTCTCGTTCTCCCGGTTCAGCTGGACCCGGAATGCCTCGAGCTCGGTGACGTCGGCATCGTCATGGTTGGTGACGTGCGGGATCATCACCCAGTTGCGGTGCA
>CAIUGQ010000593.1 GCA_903898725.1 uncultured Burkholderiales bacterium
ATCGACAGGGTACGCATCATCCTCACACCGGGCGCCATCGGCCCGTGGAAGGCGAAGAAACCTCGAGAAGGACGGGCCGGCTGCTGAGCACTGGACATGACGGATTCCGCAGGATTGGAGCGGTCGGGAGTGATGCAGCTTTGCAGCCTCACCCGCGACCCATCGTCGGAAAAGCGGGGACCGCACCCCGCGTTTCGAGTGACGCTCGCACCGCGCGGCCCGACCCCTCGCATCTCGCACCGCGGCGGGGCGCTCACGCGCTGCACGGGCGTCGTCGGCCACCGCGTGCGCAGCGGTCCCGACCGCTCGTCCGTCTTTGCACGGAACGGGTGCGGCATGCCCTGCGGCGGACCGCTTAGGGCAGCGCGTGCGCCGCGCCGGGGCAGGTGTCGGAAACGCGCCACGCCGCCCCGTCGAGACATGCCCGGCGGGCAGATCGGCCTTCCCTTGTATTGGCCATTCCCATGCGCGTAGACTCCGACGCCACGCTGCCCGCACCGACCGTCCGTCGGCCGCAGGGCAGGACCACGAACCCCACAGTGGAACCCCCGATGACCAAGACCGCCTGGTTCAAACGACTCGCGATCGCCGCTGCGATCGCAGTGCCCGCGATGGCCCCGCTGAGCGCCTCCGCCGGCCCGACCCTCGACGCCATCAAGTCCAAGGGGATGCTGCGCTGCGGCGTCAACACCGGCCTGCTCGGCTTCTCCGCGCCCGACTCGCAGGGCAAGTGGACCGGCCTTGACGCCGACTTCTGCAAGGCCGTCGCGGCCGTCATCCTCGGCGATCCGAACAAGGTCCAGTTCGTCCCGACCAACGCGCAGAACCGCTTCACCGCGCTGCAGTCCGGCGAAGTCGACATGCTGTCGCGCAACACCACCTGGACCTCGTCGCGCGACGCGACCCTGGGCTCGGTGTTCGCCGGCACGCTGTTCTACGACGGCCAGGGCTTCATGGTGAAGAAGTCGGCGAACATCAAGCGTGCCTCGCAGCTCAACGGCGCGACGGTCTGCGTCCAGCCGGGCACCACGACCGAGCTGAACCTGAGCGACTACTTCCGCACGAAGAAGATGACCTTCAAGCCGGTCGTCATCGCCGAGCTGAACCAGATCGAGCAGGCGTTCTTCGCCGGCCGCTGCGACGTCTACACGACGGACATCTCGGGCCTCGCCGCCACGCGCCTGAAGGCCCCGAACAAGGACGACTACGTCGTGCTGCCCGACGCGATCTCGAAGGAGCCGCTCGGCCCGATGATCCGCCGCGGCGACTGGGAGTTCTTCACGATCGTGCGCTGGACGCTGTTCGGCCTGATCGAGGCCGAGGAGTACGGCATCACCGCGGCGAACGCCGACAAGCTCAAGGCCGAGAGCAAGGAGCCGCCGATCCAGCGTCTGGTCGGTACCTCGGGTGACGTGGGCAAGGGCCTGGGCCTCGACAACGACTGGCTGCTCCGCGCGGTCAAGTCGGTCGGCAACTACGGCGAGATGTACGTCCGCAACATCGGCCCGCTGGGCATCGAGCGCGGCCAGAACGCGCTGTGGAAGGACGACGGCCTGATGTACGCGCCGCCCATTCGGTGAGTGGGACCCGCGCAGAGGCCGACCGCAGGTCGGCCGGTTGCGCGGCAGGCCGGGGCACTGCCCCGGCCGTCCCACGAACGGGCGCCGCATGCTTGCGGCGCACTGGTTCGACCAGGACGTGAAACCGCCGAGAGGCGGCTGACTTAGGGTAGTCCTCAGCCATGTTTCGCAGCGAACGCGTCCGCAACATCCTCTACCAGGCCCTGCTCCTCGCAGGCGTGATCGGCCTCGGCTGGTACCTGGTCTCCAACACGCTCCACAATCTCGAGACCCGGCAGATCCAGGTCGGCTTCGCATTCCTGTCGCGCGAGGCGGGCTTCGAGATCGCGGAGAAGCACATCGCCTACGAGGCCTCGGACTCGTACCTGCGCGCCTTCCTCGTGGGCCTGGGCAACACGCTCGTCGTGGCGGCGCTCGGCATCTTCTTCGCCACGATCATCGGCACCCTCATCGGCATCGCGCGGCTGTCGTCGAACTGGCTGCTCGCCAAGCTCGCCTCGGCCTACGTCGAGGTGATGCGCAACGTGCCGCTGCTGCTGCAGCTCTTCGTCTGGTACGGCATCTTCACCGAGCTGCTGCCGCCGGTGAAGGAATCCATCGAGGTCGGCGGCTGGCTGTTCGTGAGCCAGCGCGGCTTCCGCTTCACCTGGCCGGCCGAGCACATCGGCTGGTCGGCCGCCGGCTGGGCGTTCCTCGCGGGCATCGTGATCGCCTGGCTCTGGCGCGGCCACGCCCGGCGCACGCAGATCGCCACCGGGCGCCAGCTGCCGGTCGGCTGGCCGTCGCTCGCGCTGGTGCTCGGGCTGCCGGTGCTCGCCTGGGCGGTGTTCGGAGCGCCGACGACCTTCGACGTGCCGGCGCTCTCGGGCTTCGACTACCAGGGCGGCCGCGTGATCTCGCCCGAGTTCACCGCCCTGCTGCTCGGCCTGTCGACCTACACCGCGGCGTTCATCGCGGAGGTCGTCCGCGCCGGCATCCTGGCGGTCGACCGGGGCCAGGGCGAAGCCGCGATGGCCCTCGGCCTGACCCCCGGCCAGCGTCTGCGCCTGATCACGCTGCCGCAGGCGCTGCGCGTGATCATCCCGCCGATGACCAGCCAGTACCTGAACCTGGCGAAGAACTCCTCGCTCGCGGTCGCGATCGGCTACCCGGACCTGGTCGCGGTGGCGAACACCACGATGAATCAGACCGGGCAGGCCATCGAGGCGATCGCCATCCTGATGGCGGTCTACCTGTCGATCAGCCTGTCGATCTCGCTCTTCATGAACTGGTACAACGACCGCGTGCGGCTCGTGGAGCGCTAGGAGACCGCCATGGCGAACGGCACCCTGACCACCCTTCCCGATGCCGCCCTGCCCGCGGCCGCCGAGCGTCCGCCCTCGGGCGGGGGCGGCGGCCCGATCGGCTGGGCCCGCGAGAATCTCTTCTCCAGCACCTCGAACACCATCGTCACGCTGCTGACGGTGGCGGTGCTCGCCTACATCGTGCCGCCGGCGCTGAACTGGCTGGTCTTCAGCGCGGTCTGGGGCAAGCAGCCGCTGGCCGCCTGCGACGCGGTGCGCGGCCAGGGTGCCTGCTGGGCGGTCGTCTGGGAGAAGTTCCGCTTCATGATGTTCGGGGTCTACCCGTTCGACCAGCAGTGGCGGCCGGCCATCGCCATCGTGATCCTGTGCGGGCTGCTCGTGGTCTCGGGCATCAAGCTGTTCTGGCGGCCGAGCCTCGTCGCGATCTGGGCCGCCGGCATCGCGGCGACCTTCTGGCTGATGGGCGGCGGACTCGGCCTTGCGCCGGTGCGCACCGAGCAGTGGGGCGGGCTGCCGGTCACGCTGATCCTCGCGATCTTCGGCATCGCGTTCGCGTTCCCGCTGGGCGTGCTGCTGGCGCTCGGTCGTCGCAGCAAGCTGCCGATCATCCGCTCGTTCTCGGTGATCTACATCGAGGTGGTGCGCGGCGTGCCGCTGATCACCGTGCTGTTCATGGCGAGCGTGATGTTCGCGCTGTTCCTGCCCGAGGGCGTTCGCATCGACCAGATGCTGCGGGCGCAGGTGGCCATCATCCTGTTCATCGCGGCCTACCTGGCGGAAGCGGTGCGCGGCGGCCTGCAGGCCGTGCCGAAGGGCCAGTACGAGGCCGCCGAGGCGCTCGGGCTGCCCTACTGGAAGATGATGCTGCTGGTGATCCTGCCGCAGGGCCTGAAGATCTCGATCCCGCCGATCGTCAACAGCTTCATCTCGGTGTTCAAGGACACCTCGCTCGTGGTGATCATCGCGATCTACGACTTCGCCTATGCGGTGAAGAAGTCCGTCGAGACCGATTTCGCCTGGAAGAAGTACTTCATCGAGGCATTCCTGTTCTCGATTCTCATCTACTGGATCTTCTGCTTCGCGATGTCGAAGTACAGCCAGTGGCTCGAGCGCGACCTGGCCCGCGGCCACCGCTGACCCACCCCGACACGAGGATCGACCGATGAGCGCCGTCGCCCAATCCGCCGCCACCGCCGCCACCCCCGCCGCCGCCGCAGACGGCAAGCCCGCGATCCGCATCGCCGGCCTGAACAAGTGGTACGGCGAGTTCCATGTGCTGAAGAACATCGACCTGACGGTCGCCCGCGGCGAGAAGATCGTCATCTGCGGGCCGTCGGGCTCGGGCAAGTCGACGCTGATCCGCTGCATCAACCGGCTCGAGCAGCACCAGAAGGGCAGCATCGTCGTCAACGGCATCGAGCTGACCGACGACATCAAGAACATCGACACCATCCGCTCCGACGTCGGCATGGTGTTCCAGCACTTCAACCTGTTCCCGCACCTGTCCGTGCTCGACAACTGCACGCTCGCGCCGATGTGGGTGAAGAAGCAGAGCAAGGCGCAGGCCGAGGCGACCGCGATGAAGTACCTCGAGCGGGTGCGCATCAAGGAGCAGGCGCCGAAGTACCCGGGGCAGCTCTCGGGCGGTCAGCAGCAGCGCGTCGCGATCGCGCGGGCCCTGTGCATGAACCCGTCGATCATGCTGTTCGACGAGCCCACCTCCGCGCTCGACCCCGAGATGGTCAAGGAGGTGCTCGACACGATGATCGACCTGGCCCGCGAGGGGATGACGATGCTGTGCGTGACCCACGAGATGGGCTTCGCGCGGGCGGTCGCCGACCGGGTGATCTTCATGGACCGCGGCGAGATCGTCGAGCAGAACACGCCCGACGCGTTCTTCAGCAACCCGCAGAACGAGCGCAGCAAGCAGTTCCTGAGCCAGATCCTGGACCGCTGAGTCCGCGCGCCGGGGCCTGCGCGGCCCGGGCATGACACGGCCGCACCCGATCGGCCCGCACGCCGCTGCGGGCCCGTCCTCCGACCCCATGACCCCGCACTGCCTGCTGCTGTCCGACGAGATGGACCGTGCGAACGGCGCCGCGATCGACGCCATCGCCGCCGAGTGCGCGCGGCCGCTGCAGCGACTCGCGCTGTCCGCGGCCGACGCCGACCCGGCGCGGCTCGATGCGGTGACCGGCGCCTGGTACTCGCGCGACCTGTTCACCGGCGGCGGACCGACCACGCCGAGCCCCGGCACGCTGCGCTTCTTCGAGCGGATCGACGCCGCGCCGCGGCTGAGCTGGCTGCACGTGATGTCGGCAGGCACCGACCTGCCGATGTACCGCAACGCGCTCGCGCGCGGCGTGGGCCTGACGACCTCGACCGGCGTGACCGCGCTGCCGATCGCGCAGACCGCGGTGGCCGCCGTGCTCGCGCATGCCCGGGGCTTTCCGGGCTGGCTCGATGCGCAGCGCCGCGGCGAGTGGGCGCCGCGGTACGGCGCGGCCTCGCCCGCGGACCTCGGCGGGCAGACGGCGGTGATCGTCGGGCTCGGGCCGATCGGCCTGGAGATCGCGCGGCTGCTGCGGGCGATCGGGCTGCGCACGGTCGGCGTGCGCCAGCGCGACGAACCCTGCGACGGCGTCGACGCGACGCATGTCTATGCCGACCTGGACGCGCTGCTGCCCGGCTGCGACTGGCTGATCCTGTGCTGTCCGCTGACGCCGCTCACGCACGGACTCGTCGATGCCGCCCGCCTCGCCCGGCTGCCCGCGCACGCGCGGCTGATCAACGTCGGACGCGGACCGGTGGTGGCGGAGGCGGCGCTCATCGAGGCCTTGCGCACGGGTCGGCTCGCGGGCGCGTACCTCGACGTGTTCGAGCACGAGCCGCTGCCCGCCGACTCGCCGCTGTGGACGCTGCCGGGCGTCTGGCTGTCGCCGCACAACTCGGCGTCCTCGCTGGGCAACGGGGCACGCGACGTCCAGCGCTTCCTGCATTCGCTGCGCGACTGGCTGCGGACGCCCTGAGGCACCGGCTCGGGGTCGCCGCGATCGCGGCCGCGAACGCCCCGGACGACAGCGCCGAAGCGCTCAGTACGACTTCGGCTGACCGAGCACCTTCTCGGCGATGAAGCTCAGGATGAGCTGCGGCGAGATCGGCGCGATGCGGGTGAGCATCGCCTCGCGCAGGTACCGCTCGACGTGGTACTCCCGCGAATAGCCCATGCCGCCGTGCGTGAGCACGGCCGTCTCGCAGGCCTTGAAGCCGGCCTCGCCGGCGAAGTACTTCGCCGCGTTGGCCTCGGCGCCGCAGGGCTTGCCCTGGTCGTAGAGCCAGGCGGCGCGCATCGTCAGCAGGTCGGCTGCCTCGAGCTCGATCCAGCGTTCGGCGAGCGGATGCTGGACGCCCTGGTTCTTTCCGATCGGCCGGTCGAACACGATGCGCTCGTTCGCGTAGCGGGCCGCGCGCTTGAGCGCGACGCGACCGAGCCCGACCGCCTCGGCGGCGATCAGCACGCGCTCGGGGTTCATGCCGTGCAGGATGTACTCGAAGCCGCGCCCCTCCTCGCCGATCCGGTCCTCGACCGGGATCTCCAGACCGTCGATGAAGAGCTGGTTCGAGTCCACCGCCTTGCGGCCGTGCTTGTCGATCTCGCGGACCTCCACCTTGCTGCGGTCGAGGTCGGTGTAGAAGAGGCTCAGGCCGCGCGAGGGCGCCTTCGGATCGGGGTCCGCGGTGCGCGCGAGCAGCAGGATCTTGTCGGCGACCTGCGCGGTGGAGATCCAGACCTTCTGACCGTCGACGACATAGCGATCGCCCTGGCGCACCGCGCGCGTCTTCAGGCGCAGCGTGTTGAGCCCGGTGTTCGGTTCGGTCACGCCGAAGCAGGCCTTGTGGGTGCCGGCGATCAGCGGCGGCAGCCAGCGCGCCTTCTGCTCGGGCGTGCCGTTGATCACCACCGGGTGCAGGCCGAAGATGTTCATGTGGATGGCCGAGGCCCCCGACATGCCCGCGCCCGAGGCCGAGATCGTGCGCATCATCAGCGCGGCCTCGGTGATGCCGAGCCCCGCCCCGCCGTACTCGGCGGGCATCGCGATGCCCAGCCAGCCGGCCTCGGCGAAGGCCGCGTGGAAGTCGTGCGGGAAACCGCCGTCCCGGTCCCTGGTCCGCCAGTAGTCGTCGTCGAAGCGGGTGCAGATCGACTCGACCGCGCGCTCGATCTCGAGCTGGTCGTCGGTGGGGGCGAAATCCATCGGGGGTATCTCCTGGGACGCTCGTGGGGCGCGCGGGGCGCTCTGCGGGCGAGGTTACCCGGCTTCGCGCGGGGCGTCCCCCCGGCGTGTCACTGCGGACGCCTGCCGCAGCCCCCTCGCTGCCCCACGCCCGACTCCGCTCGCCCGCTCAGCCGTGCGCGAAGACGAACTCGCGCACCACCGGATAGATCGAGTTCTCCCAGCGCTTGCCGTTGAACACCCCGTAGTGTCCGACGCCGACCTGCACGTGATGCTGGCGCATGTAGGGGCGGACCTTGCCGCACAGGTCCTGCGCCACCACCGTCTGGCCGACGCTGCAGATGTCGTCCTTCTCGCCCTCGACCGTCAGCAGCGCGGTGCGCCGGATCGCGTTGCAGTCGATGCGACGCCCGCGGAAGCTCATCTCGCCGGTGGCGAGCTCGGCCTTCTGGAACACCCGCTCGACGGTCTGCAGGTAGAACTCCGCGGGCATGTCGGCCATCGCGAAGTACTCCTCGTAGAACACCTTGATGGTCTCGGCCGACGCGGTGTCGCCGTCGACCAGATGCCGGTACAGGTCCTCGAAGGCCTTGCGGTGGCGGTCGGCGTTCATCGACATGAAGGCCGATATCTGGACGAAGCCGGGATAGACCCGCCGCAGCGCGCCCGGCCAGCGCAGCGGCACGGTCGAGATCATGTTCTGCTCGAACCAGGCGATCGGCTTGCCGCTCGCGAGGCGGTTCACCTCGGTCGGGTTGACCCGCACGTCGATCGGGCCGGCCATCAGCGTCATCGTGCGCGGCGTCGCCACGTGGTTCAGCTCGGACATCACCGCGACCGCGGCGAGCGTCGGCACCGTGGGCTGGCAGACCGCCACCACGTGCGCGCCGGGCCCGAGCGTCTCGAGGAAGGTGATCAGGTGCGCGACATAGTCGTCGAAGCCGAACATGCCTTCGCCGATCGGCACGTCGCGGGCGTTGTGCCAGTCGGTGATCCAGACGTCGTGATCGCGCAGCATCGTGCGGACCGTGCCGCGCAGCAGGGTCGCGAAGTGGCCGGACATCGGTGCCACGATCAGCACGCGCGGCTGGGGCGGATCGGTCGGGGGCTTGCGGAAGTGCAGCAGCGTGCCGAAGGGCGTGCGCAGCGTGACCTCCTCGACCACCGGCACGGGCCCGGCCGGCGTGTCCACCGTGTCGAGGTCGAACGGCGGACGCCCGTGGGTCAGCGCCATGCGCGCGAACACCTCGCAGGCGGCGCGCGTGCGCCGCGCCGCTTCGGCCATCGGGCCCCGTGGCAGGTACAGGTCGAGCGACGACTGCACGATGCGCGCCCAGGCCCGGGCCGGGTCCATGACGTCGGAGAATCCCTGATAGGCGTGGTAGAGCATCGTCGGCGTCGGGTGGGTACGGTCGAGGTGCAAGGGGCGTGCCAGCCTGCCGGGCGCGAGGCGGGTCCGGTGCCGGTTCCGGGCCCGATGAAGGCCGGTCCGAAGCCGACCGGTCTGGCACGACGCTTGCACGAAGCGGCCGACGACGCCCCTCCCGGGCGCGCCGCGATCCCATCCGGAGACTCGAGCAATGGGCAAGGCCGTGCTGTCGATCACCAGCAAGAACTACTCGTCGTGGTCGCTGCGCGGCTGGCTGATGATGCGCATGTCGGGGCTGGCGTTCGAGGAGAAGCCGATCCCGCCGGACGACCCGGAGATGCGTGCCGACATCCTGCTGCTGTCCTCGTCGATCCGGATCCCGCGGCTGGAGCACGACGGCGTGGTCGTCTGGGACGTGCTCGCGATCGGCGAATACCTCGCCGAGATCAAGCCCAAGGCCGGTCTGCTGCCCGCCGATCGCGCCGCGCGGGCGCACTGCCGCTCGATCTGCGGGGAGATGCACTCGGGCTTCGTGTCGCTGCGCTCGGCGCTGCCGATGAACCTGAAGGGGCGCTTCCCGAGCTTCAAGGTGTGGTCGCGCGCGCAGGCCGACATCGACCGCGTGGTCGCGATCTGGACCGACTGCCTGGAGCGCTCCGGCGGTCCGTGGCTGTTCGGCGAGCGCCCCACGATCGCCGACGCGATGTACGCGCCGGTGGCGACCCGCTTCGTCACCTACGACGTGTCGCTGCCCAAGGTGGCGGCGGCCTATCGCGACCGGATCGTCGCGATGCCCGAGATGAAGGAATGGACCGCCGCCGCGATGGCCGAGCCCGAGGACATCGAGGAGCTCGAGGTCGAGTTCTGAGGCGACGGCGCGCGTGCACCGTGCACGGC
>CAIUGQ010000594.1 GCA_903898725.1 uncultured Burkholderiales bacterium
CGCAGCGCCGCGAGCGCCGCATGCAGCTGCACCGTCAGCTCGTGCACGTCGGGCGCCGCGCGCCGGCACGAGATCAGGCCGAAGCACAGCTGCCCCAGGTAGCTCTGCACGGTGATGTTCAGCCCGATGCCGTGCACGACGATCGACAGCGGATACATCCCGGTCATCCGCGCGCCGGCGAGGTAGAGCGGGACCTGCGGACCCGGCACGTTCGAGATCACCACGTTGGCCACGCGCAGCCGGTGCGCCATCCGCGAGCGGCCGTAGAGCGAGGCCAGCCCCGACAGCAGCCACGGCGAGCCCAGCGACGGGAAGTCGGTCGGCATCAGGTCGCGGAAGACGCCCATCTCCGCCTTCATCGCGCGCGTGCCGGCGCGGATCGCGACGAGTCGGGCCATCGGGTCGGCCACCTGGGTGGCGAGGTCGATCAGCGTGCCCGACACCTGGTTGTTGCTCGAGGTGTCGCCCTCGGCGCGCAGCGAGATCGGCACGCCCGCCACCAGCGTGCGCTCGGGCAGCTCGCGCCCGTCCTTCAGGTACTCGCGCAGCGCCGTCGCGCACAGCCACAGCACCATGTCGTTGATCGAGGCATCGAGCCCGCGACCGATCGCCTTCACGTCGGCCAGCGGCAGCGATGCGCAGGCGAACGCGCGCTGGTTGGTGATGGACGCATTGAACGGCGTGGCCGGCGCGAGCTTCAGGCGCGTGCCGGCCGCCTCGGGCGGCGCACCGGTGCGGACCCGGCGCACGCGGTTCGCGACCACGGTCTTGGCGGTGCCGAGCACGGCACCCGCCAGCGGCGGCACCAGCTTCGCGAAGCGCAGCATCTGGTCGAGCTGATTGCCGAGCGCGGCACCGAGCAGTTCGGCCACGCCGAGCTGGTAGCGATGCGTGCGCGGCGCGCGCGGCGGCTTCACGCGCCGCGGCTCCGGCGTCAGGTCGAACACGCTGTTGGCCATCGCGACCGCCGCCTGCCCGTCGACCGCGGCATGGTGGACCTTGGAGTAGAACCCGATGCGGCCGTCCTCCAGCCCCTCGATCACGTAGAACTCCCAAAGCGGCCGACTGCGGTCGAGGAGGCTCGAGTGCAGCCGCGCGGCCAGGGCCTCGAGCTGCGCCATCGTGCCGGGTCGGGGCAGGACGGTGTGCCGGATGTGATAGTCGATGTCGATGTCGTCGTCCCGGATCCAGACCGGGTTGGCGAGGTCGAAGGGCATCAGCGCGAGCTTGCGGGTAAACACCGGTGCGAGGTGCATGCGCGTCTGCACGTGCGCCTTCACCGCATCCAGCCACGGCCCGCTGTCGGGGGGCGGTGCCTCGAAGAGGGCCAGGCTGCCGACGTGCATCGGCATCTCGGGGCTCTCGAGGTGCAGGAACGCACCGTCGAGCAGGCTCAGGTGGCTCAGGTCGGTCATGCGGCGTCTCCTGCGGGTCTTCGCCCGTGTCGCTTCACATCGGCATCACATCAGGATGATGTCGTACTGCTCCTGCGAGTACAGCCCCTCGACCTGCAGCGAGATCGGCTTGCCGATCTGGTCGCCGATCGCCGCGAGGTGCTGCGACTCTTCCTCGAGGAAGAGGTCGATCACCGACTGCGACGCGAGGATGCGGAACTCGCGCGGGTTGAACTGTCGGGCCTCGCGCTGGATCTCGCGCATGATCCCGTAGGCCACGGTGCGCGCGGTCTTCGTCTCGCCCTTGCCGCCGCAGGTGGCGCAGGGCTCGCACAGCACGTTCGCGAGCGACTCGCGGGTGCGCTTGCGGGTCATCTCGACCAGGCCGAGCGAGGTGAATCCGTTCACCGACGACTTGGTGCGGTCGCGGGCGAGCGCGCGCCGCAGCTCGGCGAGCACCGCCTCGCGGTGCTCGGCGGTGCCCATGTCGATGAAGTCGATGATGATGATGCCGCCGAGGTTGCGCACCCGCAGCTGGCGGGCGATGGCGTGCGCGGCCTCGAGGTTGGTGCGGAAGATCGTGTCGTCGAAGTTGCGGCCGCCGACGTAGCCGCCGGTTTTGACGTCGATCGTCGTCATCGCCTCGGTCTGGTCGATGATCAGGTAGCCGCCCGACTTCAGGTCGACGCGGCGCGCGAGCGCGCGCTCGAGCTCCTCCTCGACGCCGTGCAGGTCGAACAGCGGCCGTTCGCCGCCGTAGCGGCGCAGCTTCGGCAGCAGCGACGGCATGTAGACCGCCGCGAAGGCCTGCAGTTCCTCGAGCGCGCCCGGGGCGTCCACGACGACGCCGCTCGTCTGCTCGCTGGCGAGGTCGCGCAGCACGCGCTGGATCAGGCTCAGCTCCTGGTAGAGCAGGGCGGGCGCCGCCTGCGTCTTGCTGCCCTCGAGGATCTGCTTCCAGCGCGTGCGCAGGTAGCCGATGTCGGCGAGCAGCGAGGCCTCGTCGGCGTCCTCGGCCATCGTGCGGATGATGAAGCCGCCGGTCTCGTCGGACGGCATGATCCGCTGGATCTTCTCGCGCAGCGCCGTGCGCTCGGCCTCGCTGCCGATGCGCTGCGACACGCCGATGTGCGGGTCCTGGGGCAGGTAGACGAGCAGCCGCCCGGCGATGCTGATCTGCGTGGACAGGCGCGCGCCCTTGGTGCCGATCGGATCCTTGATGACCTGGACCAGCAGCGGCTGGCTCTCGTAGAGCAGCTTCTCGATCGGGGCGGGGCGCTCGCTGCCGCGCGACTGCCACAGGTCGGCGACGTGGAGGAATGCGGCGCGATCGAGCCCGATGTCGATGAAGGCCGACTGCATGCCGGGCAGCACGCGGGAGACGCGGCCGAGGTAGACGTTGCCGACGAGCCCGCGCGTGGCGGTGCGCTCGAGGTGCAGCTCCTGCACCGCACCCTGCTGAACGAGCGCCACCCGGGCCTCGAAGGGGGTGACGTTCACCAGGATGTCTTCGGTCATCGGGCGTCGTCCGGGGCGGGGCTCGCCACTGTCGGGGAGGCGGTCTCCAGGTGCCGCATCGCCACCAGTTCAGGGCGCAGCAGCGTCGCGGCCTCGTGCAGAGGCAATCCCATGATACCGGAGTGACTGCCCTCGATCCGACGCACGAAGGCCGCGGCGCGGCCCTGGATCGCATAGCCGCCCGCCTTGCCGCGCGGCTCGCCGCTGGCCACGTACGCGTCGATGTCCGCCGGCGTCAGCCGCGCGAAGCGCACCTGCGAGACCTGGATGCGGTGCTCGACGCGCGTACCGCGGACCACCGCGAGCGCGGTCAGCACGCGATGCCCCCGGCCCGAGAGCAGCCGCATCATCCGCCGCGCATCCTCGTCGTCCGCCGGCTTGCCGAGGATCGTGCCGCCGACGGCGACGGTGGTGTCGGCCACCAGGATCGCCGCGGCGGGCAGGGCGCGCGCCGCCAGCCGCGCACGCGCGGCCTCGGCCTTGGCGAGCACGACGCGCTCGACGTACTGGGTGGGCGACTCGCCGACGCGCACTGCCTCCAGCGCCTCCGCGTCCTCCTCGGGGCCGGCCAGCAGCAGCGCATGGCGCAGCCCGATCTGCTCGAGCAGGGCCTGTCGGCGCGGGCTCTGCGAGGCGAGCCAGACGAAGGGCGGGGCAGGGAGCTCGGTCATCGGTCGGTCATCGGGGTCTGCGGGGCGTGTCGCGGCAAGCCGCGAGCGGGGGGCGCGCCGCTCATTCGCGATGGTACGGATGCCCGCCGGTGATCGTCCACGCGCGGTAGAGCTGCTCGGCGAGCAGCACGCGCACGAGTGCGTGGGGCAGCGTCATCGACGACAGCCGCAGCGACTCGTCGGCCTGCGCCTTGAGCTCGGGATCGATGCCGTCCGGGCCACCGATGACGATCGCGACCGACTTCGCGTCGCGCTGCCACGCGGCGAGCCGTGCGGCGAGCTTGGGGCTGTCGAGGTCGGCGCCGCGCTCGTCGAGCACCACGAGCCGGGCTCCTGCGGGCAGCGCGTCGCGGATGCGCTGCGCCTCGCGCGCCATGCAGCGCGCCGAGCCGCCGCCGGACTCGCGCGGCTCGGCCTTGACGGGCTTCCAGTCGATCCGCAGCTCGGGGGGCATGCGCCGCGAGTAGGTCTCGACCGCGGTGTCGACCCAGTCGGGCATCCGCGTGCCGACCGCGATCACGCGCAGCAGCATCGCGTCGCGCGGCGGGCCGGTGTCAACGCGGGCGAGGGTCTCAGGCGGCCGCGCGGCCGACGCCGCCCGCGGCGCCGAGCTTGACCCGGACCGGCTTGCCGCCCCAGATCTCCTCGAGCTTGTAGTAGGCCCGGATGTTGGGCTGCATGATGTGCACGACGATGTCGCCGAGGTCCACCAGCACCCATTCGCCGGTGTCCTCGCCCTCGACCGAGATCACGTGGCCGCCCCGCTCGCGGACCTTGTCGCGCACGCTGGCGGCGAGCGACCGGGTCTGACGGTTGGAGGTGCCGCTGGCGATCACCACGCGGTCGAAGAGGCTGGTCAGCGCCGTGGTGTTGTAGACCTCGATGTCCTGCGCCTTCACGTCTTCGAGGGCGTCGATCACCAGTCGCTGCAGTGTCTTCAGATCCATCCGTTCGTGTTCCTCAAGGCTGTCGATACAGCCCGTTCGAGCCAATATAGTCGAGAACCGCGGGGGGCGACAGCCCGTCCGGACGCTCGCCGCGTTGAAGCTGGGCCCGCAGCGCGGTGGCCGACACCGGCACCGCGGGCATGCTGAAGAGGACGATCGCACCCGCCGGCGCGTCCGGCAGCGCCTGCCGGCCGCGCGCCGCGAGCTCGTGCTCGAGCGCGGCCGGCAGCCCGTCCAGGCCGACCCGTTCGCGCTGCGTCGCCGCCACGTGGGCGAGCCCGAAGAGCTCGGTCCAGCGGTGCCAGGTGGGCAGGTTGCGGAGCTGGTCGCTGCCGATGACCAGCACCAGCGCGGTCTCGTCGCCGAGCTCGGCGCGCAGTTCGCGCAGCGTGTCCACCGTGTAGGTCGGGCCGTCGCGCCGCACCTCGCGGTCGTCGACCGTCAGCCGTTCGGTGGGGGCGAGGCCGGCCACCGCGAGCCGCGTCATCGCGAGCCGCTGCGCCGAACTCGACCCCGCGCCCGCCTTCTGCCAGGAGCGGCCGGTGGGCACCAGGCGCACCTCGTCGAGCCCGAACGCGTCGCGGGCCGCCCGCGCGAGCGCGAGGTGGCCGACGTGCGGCGGATCGAAGGTGCCGCCGACGAGGCCGATGCGGCGGCGCGCCGCCACCTATACCCAGTCCCGCGGGCGCAGGAAGTCGGTGTAGAGCTGCGCTTCGGGCGTGCCCGGTTCCGGCTGCCACATGTAGCGCCACTTCACCACCGGCGGCATCGAGCACAGGATCGACTCGGTCCGGCCGCCCGACTGCAGCCCGAACAGCGTGCCCCGGTCGAAGACCAGGTTGAACTCGACGTAGCGCCCGCGCCGGTAGGCCTGGAAGTCGCGTTCGCGCTCGCCGTAGGGCGTGTCCATCCGACGCTCGACGATCGGCACGTAGGCATCGAGGAAGGCGTCGCCGACCGAGCGGGTCATCGCGAACGAACGCTCGAAGCCGAGTTCGGAGAAATCGTCGTAGAAGATCCCGCCGACGCCGCGCGGCTCGGCGCGGTGCTTGAGATAGAAGTACTCGTCGCACCACTTCTTGAAGCGCGGATGCAGGTCGGCGCCGAAGGGCTCGAGCGCCTGGCGGCACACCGAGTGGAAGCGCACCGCGTCCTTCTCGAAGCCGTAGTAGGGCGTCAGGTCCATGCCGCCGCCGAACCACCAGACCGGCTCCGCATCCGGCGTGCCGGGCGCCGCACCGGGGCGCGCCGCCGCGATGAAGCAGCGCACGTTCAGATGCACGGTGGGCACGTACGGGTTGCGCGGGTGCAGCACCAGCGACACGCCCATCGCCTCGAAGGCCCGACCGGCGAGCCCCTGGCGGTGCGCCGACGCCGAAGGCGGCAGCTTGTCGCCGGTGACATGCGAGAACAGCACGCCGGCGCGCTCGAAGACCCGGCCTTCCTCGAGCACGCGGCTGATGCCGCCGCCGCCCTCGGGGCGGTCCCAGCGGTCGGTCGCGAACGGGGTGCCGTCGACGGCCTCGAGACCGCCGACGATCCGGGCCTGCAGGCCCTGCAGGAAGGCGTGGACGGCCGCGGTGTCGACCGTGTCGGTGGCGGGGCTGCGGTCGCTCATCGCGGGTCGTCTCCGGGCGCTGGGGCGGTGGGGCGGGTGCGGCGTGAAGGCGGGGCGGATCGGCGCGGACGCCGGTCAGCCGCGCTTCGGCGAGCCGGGCCGGCGCGACATCGCGCGGTGCCCGATGTCGCGGCGGTACTGCATGCCGTCGAAGCGGATGCCGTCGATGACCGCATGGGCACGGGCCTGCGCGACCCGGACCGAGTCGCCCAGACCGGTGACGCAGAGCACGCGACCGCCGCTGGTGCTGAGGGTGGTGCCGGCCAGGCTGGTGCCGGCATGGAACACGAAGCAGTCGTCGGAGATCGCGGCACGCGGCCCGACCCCTTCGATGACATCGCCCCGGCGCGGCTCGTCGGGGTAGCCGTGGGCGGCGAGCACCACGCCGAGCGCGGTACGGCGGTCCCATTCGATCTCGGCGCGATCGAGGTGGCCGGCGATCGCATGCTCGAACACCTCGGTGAGGTCGCTCTTGATGCGGGCCATGATCGGCTGCGTCTCGGGGTCGCCCATCCGGCAGTTGAACTCCAGCGTCTTCGCGCGGCCCTTGTCGTCGATCATCAGGCCGGCATAGAGGAAGCCGGTGAACGGGATGCCGTCGGAGGCCATGCCCTGGACCGTCGGCATGATGATCTCGCGCAGCACGCGCGCGTGGATCTCGGGGGTGACCACCGGTGCCGGCGAGTAGGCGCCCATGCCGCCGGTGTTCGGACCCTGGTCGCCGTCGCGCAGCCGCTTGTGGTCCTGGCTCGAGGCGAGCGCGAGCACGTTGCGGCCGTCGCACAGCACGATGAAGCTCGCCTCCTCGCCCTGCAGGAACTCCTCGATGACGACGCGCGCACCGGCCGAGCCCATGCGGTTGTCGAGCAGCATCATGTCGATGGCGGCATGCGCCTCGTCGGCGGTCTGCGCCACCACCACGCCCTTGCCCGCGGCGAGGCCGTCGGCCTTGACGACGATGGGCGCACCCTTCTCGTCGACGTAGGCGTGCGCGGCCTGCGCATCGGTGAACGTGCGGTACTCGGCGGTCGGGATGCCGTGGCGCGTCATGAAGGACTTCGCGAAGTCCTTGGACGACTCGAGCTGCGCGGCGGCCTGGGTCGGGCCGAAGATCTTCAGGCCCCTGGCGCGGAACAGGTCGACGATGCCCGCGGCCAGCGGGCCTTCGGGGCCGACCACCGTGAACGCGACGTTCTCGCGCTCGGCGAAGGCCGCCAGCGTTTCGAGGTTCGTGATGGGCACGTTCTGCAGGTTGCGCTCGCGCGCGGTGCCGCCGTTGCCCGGCGCCACGTAGACCACCTGCACGCGGCCGGACTGCGCGAGCCGCCATGCGAGCGCATGCTCGCGCCCACCCGAGCCGACGACGAGGATCTTCATTCGGGCAGTACCACGTTGGTGTAGACCTGCTGCACGTCGTCGAGGTTCTCGATCACGTCGAGCAGCTTCTGCATGCGCACCGCGTCGTCGCCGTTCAGGTCGGTCTCGGTCACCGGCTTCATCGTGATCTCGGCCACCTCGGCCTTCAGGCCTGCGCCCTCGAGCGCCGCCTTCACGTGCGAGAAGTCATTCGGGGCACAGACCACCTCGATGCCGCCTTCGTCGTCGGACGTGACGTCTTCGGCACCCGCGTCGATGGCGACCTCCATCACCCGGTCCTCGGAGGTGCCGGGGGCGAACAGGAACTGGCCGCAGTGCTTGAACATGAACGCGACCGAACCGTCGGTGCCGAGGTTGCCGCCGTACTTGGAGAACGCGTGCCGGACCTCGGCCACGGTGCGGGTGCGGTTGTCGGTCATCACGTCGACGATCACGGCGGCTCCGGCGATGCCGTAGCCCTCGTAGCGGATCTCCTCGTAGTTGACCCCCTCGAGGCCGCCCACGCCCTTCTGGATCGCGCGCTGCACGGTGTCCTTGGGCATGTTCGCGTCGGAGGCCTTCTCCACCGCGAGCCGCAGCCTCGGATTGATCGCGGCATCGCCGCCACCCAGCTTCGCGGCGACCGTGATCTCCTTGATCAGGCGCGTGAAGAGCTTGCCGCGCTTCTCGTCCTGGCGGCCCTTTCTATGCTGGATGTTGGCCCACTTGGAATGCCCGGCCATAAACGAGTCGATCCTGTTCTGGATGATGCCGGCGGGAACGGTCCGTGTCGGGCAGCAGGCCGGCGCGGCGGCGGTCGCCGAACTTGCCGGTCCCGCGGCAACATGGTGCAATGCCGGCGAAGGATCGGTGATTTTAACATCGACACATCCATGCCCGAGCCTCTCCAGATCGCCCGCGTCGCCGACACGGACCTGTGCCTGCTGCCGGCCCTCGCCAACCGTCACGGACTCATCACCGGCGCCACCGGCACCGGCAAGACGGTGACCCTGCAGGTCATGGCCGAACGGTTCTCCCGGATCGGCGTGCCCGTCTTCATGGCCGACGTCAAGGGCGACCTGACCGGCCTGTCCCAGCCCGGTGCGCTGAGCCCGAAGCTCAAGGAACGGCTCGATCGGCTCGGTCTGCCCGAGCCGGTGTTCGCCGGCCTGCCGACCACGCTGTGGGACGTCTACGGCGAGCAGGGCCACCCGTTGCGGGCGACGGTGTCCGACATGGGGCCGATGCTGCTCGCGCGGATGCTGAGCCTGAACGAGACCCAGGAAGGCGTGCTGAACCTGGTGTTCCGCATCGCCGACGACAACGGCATGCTGCTGCTGGACTCCAAGGACCTGCGGGCGATGCTCCAGCACGTCGGGGAGAACGCCAAGCAGTTCACCACCGAGTACGGCAACATCTCGGCCGCCTCGATCGGCGCGATCCAGCGCGGGGTGCTGGCGCTCGAGAGCCAGGGCGCCGACAAGTTCCTCGGCGAGCCGATGCTGAACTTCGACGACCTGCTGCAGACCGACGCGAAGGGCCATGGGGTCGTCAACATCCTGGCCGCCGACAAGCTGCTGAACGCGCCGCGCCTGTACGCGACCTTCCTGCTGTGGCTGCTCTCCGAGCTCTTCGAGAAGCTCCCGGAGGTCGGCGACCGCGACAAGCCCAAGCTCGTGTTCTTCTTCGACGAGGCGCACCTGCTGTTCGCCGAGGCGCCGTCGGCGCTGCTGCAGAAGATCGAGCAGGTGGTGCGCCTGGTGCGCTCCAAGGGGGTCGGCGTGTTCTTCGTCACGCAGAACCCGCTGGACATCCCGGACACCGTGCTGGGGCAACTCGGCAACCGCGTGCAGCATGCGCTGCGCGCCTTCACGCCGCGCGACCAGAAGGCGGTCAAGGCCGCTGCCTCGACGATGCGCGCCAATCCGAAGTTCGACGCCGAGACCGCCATCTCCGAGCTCGCGGTCGGCGAGGCGCTGGTGTCCTTCCTCGACGAGAAGGGCCGGCCGAACATCGTCGAGCGCGCCTTCGTCGTGCCGCCCGGCACCCGGATCGGACCGGTGAACGCGGCCGAGCGGTCAGCGCTGCTGGCCGGCTCGGTCGTCGCCGGCATCTACGACCAGACGGTCGATCGCGAGTCCGCCTACGAGCGGCTGCGCGACCGTGCGGGCACCGGCGCGGTGCCCGGCAAGGCCGGTCCGGCGGCCGAGGCGGCCGGCGCCGGCGCGGGCGCGCCTGC
>CAIUGQ010000595.1 GCA_903898725.1 uncultured Burkholderiales bacterium
CAGCGTGCCCGCGTCGTCGAGTCCGAACTCGAACTTGGTGTCGGCGATGATGATGCCGCGCGTGGCCGCGTACTCGGAGGCCCGCCGGTAGAGCTCGAGCGACACCGTGCGGATCCGCTCGGCGAGCGGCGCCCCGACGATCGCGACCACCTCGGCGTACGAGATGTTCTCGTCGTGCTCGCCCATCTCGGCCTTGGCCGCGGGCGTGAAGATCGGCTCGGGCAGCTTCTCGGCCATCTGCAGGCCGGCCGGCAGCGCGATGCCGCAGACCGCGCCGGTGGCCTGGTAGTCCTTCCATCCCGAACCGATCAGGTAGCCGCGCACGACCGCCTCGACCGGGATCGGCTTGAGGCGCTTGACCACCATCGAGCGGCCCGCCACCTGCGCCGCCTCGTCGGGCGCCACCACCGTCTCGGGGGCGACGCCGGTCAGGTGGTTCGGCACCACGTCGGCGAGACGGTCGAACCAGAACAGCGCCATGCGGTTCAGCACCCGGCCCTTGTCGGGAATCGGCTCGGCCATCACCACGTCGAAGGCCGAGAGCCGGTCGCTGGTGACGATCAGCAGCCTGTCGTCGCCGACCGCGTAGTTGTCGCGGACCTTGCCGCGCGACAGCAGCGGCAGCGAGCGCAGGTCGCTCTGGTGGAGGGCACGGGCCATGGTGGATCCGGAGAGGCGTGAAGGCGGCATTGTGCCCGACCCGACCGTCGGGTTTACGATCCGGGGATGGACACCTTCCCCCTGCCCGCCGGCGACCTCGCGTCCTCCGGCCTTCGCACCGACCGGCTCGAGCGGCTGGCCGGCCTGATCGACGCCCACATCGCCGAGGGCCGCTACCCGGGCGCCCAGATCGCGATCGCCCGCCACGGGCGGCTGCTGCTCGAGCGCACCGTCGGCGACGCGCGGCGCGTGCCCGAACGGGTGCCGGCCCGGCCCGACACGCTCTGGCTGCTGTACTCGAACACGAAGGTGCTGATGGCGACCGCGCTGTGGCGGCTCGCCGAGGACGGCCTCTTCTCGTTCGACGACCGCATCGCCGACCACCTGCCGGACTTCGCCAGGCACGGCAAGCGCGACGTCACGATCCTGCAGGTGATCACCCACCAGGGCGGATTCCCGAACGCGCAGATCTCGCGCGAGGGCTGGCTCGACCGCGAGGCCCGGCTGCGCTCGGTCTGCGACTTCACCCTCGAGTGGACGCCCGGCACGCGCATCGAGTACCACGCGCTGTCGGCGCACTGGGTGCTCGCCGCGCTGATCGAGCGTCTGACCGGCCGCGACTTCCGCGAGCAGGTGCGCGTCTCGGTCATCGAACCGCTGGGACTCGGCCGCGACCTGTACATGGGCCTGCCGCCCTCGGAAGACGCGCGCGTCTCGGACATGCACGAGCCGGGCCCCGACGGCGGCCAGCAGCTGCGCGCGGACAGCAACAACGAGACCTGGCGGCGCGCCTGCGCGCCGGGCGGCGGCGCCTACGGCACGGCCCGCGGCATGGCGGCGCTCTACCAGATGATGCTCGCCGGCGGCACGCTGAACGGCGTGCGGCTGCTGTCGCCCCGCACCCTCGCCTTCGCGATCCGCAACCACACCGGCGACCGGCTCGACCACTACATGGGCATGCC
>CAIUGQ010000596.1 GCA_903898725.1 uncultured Burkholderiales bacterium
GCAGGCGCGAGTGGAGGTAGAACACGTCGCCCGGGTAGGCTTCGCGACCCGGCGGGCGGCGCAGCAGCAGCGAGACCTGACGGTAGGCAACGGACTGCTTGGACAGGTCGTCATAGATGATCAGCGCGTCTTCGCCGCGGTCGCGGAAGTACTCGCCCATCGTGCAGCCCGAGTAGGCGGCGATGTACTGCATCGCGGCCGACTCCGACGCCGTCGAGGCGACGACGATGGTGTAGGCCATCGCGCCCAGCTCCTCGAGCTTGCGCACGACGTTCGCCACGGTCGAGGCCTTCTGGCCGATCGCGACGTACACGCAGAAGACGCCCTTGCCCTTCTGGTTGATGATCGTGTCGACAGCCACCGCGGTCTTGCCGGTCTGGCGGTCGCCGATGATCAGCTCGCGCTGGCCACGGCCGATCGGCACCATCGAGTCGATCGACTTCAGGCCGGTCTGCACCGGCTGCGACACCGATTTACGCGCGATCACGCCCGGCGCGACCTTCTCGATGACGTCGGTCATCTTCGCGTTGATCGGGCCCTTGCCGTCGATCGGCTCGCCGAGCGAGTTCACGACGCGGCCGATCAGCTCGGGGCCGACCGGCACCGAGAGGATCTTGCCGGTGGCCTTGACGACGTCGCCCTCGGAGATCTGGGTGTACTCGCCCAGCACCACGGCGCCGACCGAGTCGCGCTCGAGGTTCAGCGCCAGGCCGATCGTGTTGCCCGGGAATTCGATCATCTCGCCCTGCATCACGCCAGACAGGCCGTGGATGCGGCAGATGCCGTCGGTGACGGAGACGACCGTGCCCTGGTTGCGGGTATCGGCCGCGACGCCCAGGTTCTGGATCTTGGTCTTCAGCAGTTCGCTGATTTCGGCGGGATTGAGCTGCATGGTTCGTTCCTTCCTGTTTCGTCGCGCTCAGTTCATGAGCGCGTCAGCGAGCTGCGCGAGCTTGCCGCGGACCGAGGCGTCCATCACCTCGTCTCCGATGCGGATCGAGATGCCGCCGATCAGGTCGGCGTCGATGCTGACCGTGACCTTGACCTTGCGGCCGTACTTGGCTTCGAGCGTGGCGACCACGTCGGCCACCTGCTGTTCCGACAGCGGATAGGCCGAGGTGACCTGCGCGTCGAGCACGCCTTCGTGGCCGTTGCGCAGCGTCTCGAAGATCGTGACGATCTCCGGGAGCACCTCGAGGCGCTCGTTGCTGGCGAGAACGGACACGAAGTTCATCTGCTCGTGCGACAGGGTGCCGGCGACGTCGGAGACGAGCGTGGCGACCTGCGCGTCGGTGACGCGGGGATTGCCGATCAGGCCGTGGGCGCCTTCGCTGCGCACCACCGCCGACAGGCGCGCGAGCGCGTCGGACCACTGCGGCAGCGCGTTGGCCTCGCGGGCCAGCTTGAAGGCAGCCTCGGCGTACGGCCGGGCGATGGTGAGCGATTCAGCCATGGCGTGCGTCGGGCCTCAGCTCAGCTCGGCCTTCAGGCCGGTGAGCAGCTCGGCGTGCTTGGACGCGTCGATCTCGCGCTTGAGGATCCGCTCGGCGCCGGCGACCGCCAGGGTGGCGACCTGCTCGCGCAGCTGATCCTTGGCACGCTGGGCGGCCAGGGCGGCTTCGCCTTCCGCGGCCTTGCGGGCCTCGGCGACGATGCGCGCACCTTCGGCACGGGCTTCCTCGATCAGCGAGGCGGCCTGCTTCTCGCCCGAGGCGCGAACCTCGGCGGCGCTGGCGCGGGCCTGGTTGATCTCGGCCTGCACGCGCTTCTCGGCAGCGGCCAGATCGGCCTTCGCCTTGTCGGCGGCGGCCAGGCCGTCGGCGATGCGCTTGCTGCGCTCGTCGAGTGCCTTGACGATCGGCGGCCACACGAACTTCGCCGTGAAGACCCAGAGCGCCAGGAACACGACGATCTGGACGAATAGCGTCGCGTTGATGTTCACGACCGATTTCCTATGAAGGGTTCCAGGGTGGTCGGCATGTCGCCGAGCCGATGGCTGAGATCAGCCCTGGATCACTTGAAGGGGTTGGCGAACGCGAACATCATCGCGATACCGACGCCGATCAGGAACGCCGCGTCGATCAGGCCGGCCAGCAGGAACATCTTGGTCTGCAGCTTGTCCATCAGCTCGGGCTGACGGGCCGCGCCTTCGATGTACTTGCCGCCCATCATGCCGATGCCGATACAGGCACCCAGGGCACCCAGGCCGATGATCAGGCCGGCAGCGATCGCGACGAAAGCAACGTTGGTCATGACGACTCCTCGAGAGTTGACCGTTTGAGGGAAAGGTCAGGGTTGATGCGAAAGGTCTTCGGGAACGAAGCCGGGCTCAGTGATGCTCGTGCGCCTGTCCGATGTAGACCAGCGTGAGCATCATGAAGATGAACGCCTGCAGCACGACGATCAGGATGTGGAAGATCGCCCAGCCGAGGCCGGTGAGGAAGTGCAGGCCGAAGCCCCACCAGGTGGCCGTCGCGCCGAGCAGCGCGATCAGCATGAACACCAGTTCGCCGGCGAACATGTTGCCGAAGAGTCGCATCCCGAGCGACACGGTCTTGGCCGCGTACTCGATCAGCTGAAGGGCGAAGTTGAACGGGGCCAGCACGGCCTTCGCGCCGAACGGGGCCGAGAACAGCTCGTGCACGAAGCCGCCGCCGCCCTTGGTCTTGATGCCGTAGTAGATGGACGCGCCGAGCACGACGAGCGACATCGCGAGGGTGGCGTTCAGGTCGGCGGTGGGCACGACGCGCATGTACGCGTGGTGCGGGTCGCGGCCGGTGGCGCCGAAGTACAGCTCCCAGGCCTTCGGGATCAGGTCGAGCGGCACCAGGTCCATCGTGTTCATCAGGAGGATCCAGACGAACGACACGAGGGCCAGCGGCGCGATGTAGGTCAGGTCGCCCTTGACGATCGAGCGCGCCTGCTCGTGCACGAACTCGACGATCGACTCGACGGCGCCGACGAACCGGCCCGGCACGCCCGAGGTGACGGCCTTCGCGGCGCGCCACATGAAGAAGGCACCGAGCACGCCCATCGCGACGGACCAGAACACGGTGTCGACGTTGATGACGGAGAAATCAACCACCTTCTCCTGGGCGTGCCCAGTGGTGTTGAAGTGCGTCAGGTGATGGACGATGTATTCGGATGCGGTCGGTGCGTGCGCTGCGTCGGCCATGGCTTCAGGTATGTCGCAAGGACGTTCGATTCATCGTCTGCCGCCCACCGCCGCGTCTTCCGGCGCCCCCTCCCCGGGGACTCCGGCCGCGTCGCCCGGCCCCGGGACGTCGCGCTGGAACAGCAGCGCGAAGATCGGGACCTGCAGCGCGGCGATCAGCCCGATCAGCAAGGCCAGCCAGCGTACCGACTCGAAGGACCTGGCCACCCACACGACGAGTGCAGTGGTCAGGCCGATCTTGGCGAACTCGCCGAGGAAGAACACCGCGGGATACGACTCCGCAGGCTTGCCCCGGTGACTCGCCAGTCGCAACGCGAACAGGCCGTTCGGAATGATCGCCGCCGCGCCGCCGAGCACCAGGAACTTGGCACTCGTCCAGTCGATCCATAGTCCGGCTACGAGAGCCAGAAGGACGACCGTGGCGACTTGCAGACCGACCGCGATGAACATTGCTGAAATCGCAGCCAGACGTGCGGCAGGCAAAGACTGAAGAGTATAGGGGAACGGACGAGTCCGGTCAAAGAACGCGCAGGGTTGTGATGCATTGCACCATCTCCGGGGAGTCGCACGCCGTGCCGGAATCGGGAATTCGTCATACCGATCGGAGGGCGGGTGCGGCGCCGTGATGGTGCATCGATGGCGAGGCCGGCGGCGGCGATCGGCGGCCGGCCGCGTCGGCAGTCCGGCCGCCCTTGCGTTTTCGCGGCGCGCACCGAACAATCGGACGAACGAGCATCGGGAGGTTCGGATGCGTAGCGTGTCTCGCGGCGGCCGTGTCGCCGAGTTGTACCCGGCGGCGGATCATCGCTCGGGATCCGGGCAGGCGCCCGCAACGGGTCTGTCCAGGCGACGGATCGCCGGCGGGCTGGCCGCGGCGGTGGCGGCGGGGCTGCTGCCCGGCGTGTCCGGCGCGCAGCAGGTCCCCCGACCTCAGGGCGCGCCGCGCGCGCCGTCCCCCGGCCTCGGCGACCTGACCCGGTTCAACAGCTCGATCGTGCGGCTCGACGCCAAGGTGCCCGACGACGCGACCTCGGCGCAGAGCCTGGGTGCCGATCGCGTCGGCACTGGCGTCATCCTCGATGAGCGCACGGTGCTGACGATCGGCTACCTCACGCTCGAGGCCGACGCGGTCATGGTCACCACCGCCTCCGGCAAGCGGATCCCCGCATCGGTCGCCGGGTACGACCACACCACCGGCTTCGGGCTGGTGCGCACCGTGCTGCCGGTCGACGGCCGGCCGATGGCGCTCGGCGACTCCGACCGCGTGCGCGAGAAGCAGCGCGTGCTGACGCTCGGCCACGGCGAACCCGAGGCGACCGAGATCTTCGTGCTGTCGCGCAAGACCTTCGCGGCTGGCTGGGAGTACCTGCTCGAGACCGCGATCTTCACGTTCCCGCCGGTCAACAACTGGAGCGGGGCGGCGCTGATCTCGGTCGAGGACGGCAGCCTGCTCGGTGTCGGCTCGCTGATCGTCAACGACGCGGCGAGCGGACAGCAGGGCATTCCCGGCAACCTGTGGGTGCCGGTGAACCTGCTCAAGCCGATCATGGCCGACCTGCTCGCCAAGGGGCGTCGCAGCGAGGGCGCCAACCCCTGGCTCGGCATGACCACCGAGACGGTGCGCGGCAACCTGATGGTCGTGCGCGTCACGCGCAACGGCCCCGCCGAATCGGCGGGCGTCTCGCCGGGCGACATCGTCGTCGGCGTCGCGGGCGAGAAGGTCACCGATCAGGCCGAGTTCTACCGCAAGGTCTGGAAGGTCGGCCCGGCCGGCACCACGATCCCGCTGAAGCTGCTCAAGGACGGCGACGTCCGGGACCTGGCGGTCAAGTCGATCGACCGCGCGGACTTCCTGCGCAAGGCCACGGGGATCTGAGGGGGGGCGGGCTGCGGGGGCTGCGGCGGTTCGCTGCGCGGCGCCGTTTCCGGCGCCGCCCCTGCCCTGCTCGGCCCCTGCCCTGCCTGGCCCCTGCCCTGCGCGGCCGTAGCCAGCGGGGCGGGAGACCGCGGGCTCAGTCGCCGAGCCGGTCCGCGTCGAGGCCGAGCGCCGCGCGCAGCCCTTCGAACTGCTCGATCGAATCGAAGTGCACCACCATCCGGCCCTTGCCGCGGGCGTTCGCGTGGAGCTCGACCGGCGCGTTCAGGTGGTCGGCGAGTCGTTCCTGCAGACGCAGCAGATCGGCATCGGCGACGCGCTTCGGACGTGAGCCCGGCGAGGCGGCGGTGCCCGCGGCCTCGGCGGCCGTCTGGGCGACGAGCTTCTCGGTGTCGCGCACCGACATGCGCTTCTCGACGACCCGGTTGGCCGCGAGGATCTGCTGTGCCCGCTCGAGCGCGAGCAGCGCCCGGGCGTGGCCCATCTCGAGGTCGCCGGCGAGCAGCATGGTCTGCACCGGCTCGGCCAGGTTCAGCAGACGCAGCAGGTTCGAGGTCGCGCTGCGCGAGCGGCCGATCGCCTCCGAGGCCTGCTCGTGCGTGTACTGGAACTCGTCGAGCAGGCGGCGGATCGCCTGCGCCTCCTCGAGCGGGTTGAGGTCCTCGCGCTGGATGTTCTCGATCAGCGCCATCGCGAGCGCGTTCTGGTCGCTGACCTCGCGCACGACCACCGGCACCTCGTCGAGACCGGCGAGCTGGGCCGCACGGAAGCGGCGCTCGCCGGCGATGATCTCGTGGCGCCCCGCGCCGATCGGCCGCACCAGCAGCGGCTGCATCACGCCGTGCATCCGGATCGAGGCGGCGAGCTCCTGCAGCGCGGCCTCGTCCATGCGGGTCCGGGGCTGGTAGCGCCCGGCCTGCAGCACGGCGACCGGCAGCGTGACCGGCGGGAGCGGCGTCCCCGTCAGGTCGAGCGCGGGCAGCGGGCGGTCCGCGCCGAGCAGGTTGTCGAGGCCTCGGCCGAGGCCCTTGAGCTTGCGGGGGGTGGCGGCGGGTGTCGTCATCGCGCGGGGGTCCGTCGGGCGGGGGTCAGTAGGTGTCGAGGCGTTCGATCATCTCGGCGCCGAAGTCGATGTAGGCCCGCGCGCCCTTGGAGGACGGATCGAACACCACACCGGGAATGCCGTGGCTGGGCGCCTCGGCCAGGCGGACGTTGCGGGGGATCACGGTGCGGAAGACCTTGTCGCCGAAGTGCCGCTCGAGCTGGGCCGAGACCTGCTGGGACAGGGTCATCCGCGGATCGAACATCACGCGCAGCAGGCCGATCACCTTGAGGTTGGTGTTCAGGTTGGCGTGGACCTTCTTGATCGTGGCGACCAGGTCGGACAGCCCCTCGAGCGCGTAGTACTCGCACTGCATCGGGATCACCACGCCGTGGGCGGCGCACAGCCCATTGAGCGTCAGCAGCGACAGGGCGGGCGGCGCATCGATCAGCACGAAGTCGTACTGGTCGTCGACGGCGGCGAGCGCCTCCTTCAGCCGCGTCTCGCGCTCGTCGAAGTCGACGAGTTCGATCTCGGCGCCGGCCAGCTCCCGGTTCGCGGGGAGCACGTCGAAGCCGCCGGCCTCGCTGCGCACGCTCGCCTCGGTCACGTCCGACAGGCCGATCAGCACCTGGTAGACGGTTCGCTCCAGGGTGCGCTTGTCGATGCCGCTGCCCATCGTCGCGTTGCCCTGCGGATCGAGATCGACCAGCAGCACCCGCTTGCCGAGGCGCGCGAGCGCGGCGGCGAGATTGACCGAGGTGGTGGTCTTGCCGACCCCACCCTTCTGGTTCGCGATGGCGAAGATCTTTGCCACGGACAGGCGGCTCCGGAAGGGAATCAGGCCGGCCGGGCGGCCGCCGGGCCGCGTCGGATCAGCACGAGGTGACGCTCGGCGTCGAGGAACGGGACATGGATCGGCTCGATCCCGGCGGTGCAGTCGGCGGGCAGCGCCTCGAGCTCGTCGTCGATGCCGCCGCGCTGGCCCTTCATTGCAGCCAGCAGCGTGACCGGGCCGGTGAGGCCGGCGGCGACGTCGACAAAGTCCACCAGCGACGCGAAGGCGCGGCACACGACGAGGTCGACGGTGCGGGCGACCGTCTCGGCCCGCCCGGTGACGATCTCGACGTTAGTGAGTGCAAGCTCTGCGCATACCTGGCGCTGGAAGGCGGTCTTCTTTCCGACAGGCTCGATGGATACGACATGCGTGCCGGGATGGACGATCGCGATCACCAGGCCAGGCAGGCCAGCGCCCGAGCCGATGTCCGCGACCGTCGCACCGTCCAGATCCAGGCGGCGGTGCAGCGGGGGCAGGGTCGCGAGGGAGTCCATGAGGTGCTGCACCAGCATCTGGGCGGGATCGCGGACCGAGGTCAGGTTGTAGACCGAGTTCCACTTGCGCAGCAGGCCGACGTAGTCCAGCAGCTTGCGCTGCGTCGGGGCGTCGAGGGACAGCCCGAGCTCCGCCGAACCCTGCGCCAGCAGCGCTGGCAGGTCGACGTCGCCGCGGTCGCCCGCGGCCCGGCGCTCAGGCGGCATCCCGCGCAGCGCCGGCACGCCGGCGCTTGAGATGGACCAGGAGCAGCGAGATCGCGGCCGGGGTGATGCCCTGGATGCGGCCGGCCTGGCCGACGGTCTGCGGTCGGTGCTGGGCCAGACGCTGCCTCGCCTCGAACGACAGGCCGCGGACCTCGGCGTAGTCGAGGTCCTCGGGGATGGACTGGTGCTCCTGCTGGCCCTGACGGGTCACTTCGGCCTGCTGCCGCGTGATGTAGCCGGCGTACTTCAGCTGGATCTCGACCTGCTCGGCGACCGCGCCGTCGGTGGCGCCCGGGCCACCCGTGGCCTCGACCACCGCGGCGTAGCTGACATCAGGGCGCTTGACGAGGTCGGCGAGCGCGTAGTCTCGCTCGAGCGGGGCGCCGAGCAGCGCGGTCGCGGCGGCGGCGTCGAGCACACGGGGGTTCACCCAGGTGCTGCGAAGCCGCTGCAGCTCGGCATCGATCGCGTCGCGCTTGCGGCAGAACGCGTCCCAGCGGGCATCGTCGACACAGCCGAGGTCCCGGCCGATCGCGGTCAGACGGAGGTCGGCGTTGTCCTCGCGCAGACTCAGGCGGTACTCGGCGCGGCTGGTGAACATCCGGTACGGCTCGGCGACGCCTCGGGTGATCAGGTCGTCGACCAGCACGCCGAGGTAGGCCTCATGGCGGCCCGGGCACCACGGATCACGGTCAGTGACCTGCAGCGCTGCGTTCAAGCCCGCGAGCAGACCCTGAGCCGCAGCCTCTTCATAACCTGTGGTGCCGTTGATCTGCCCGGCGAAGAACAGGCCGCCGATGGACTTAGTCTCGAGCGACGACTTCAGCGCGCGCGGATCGTAGTAGTCGTACTCGATCGCATAGCCGGGGCGCAGGATGTGGGCGCGCTCGAGGCCGACCATCGAACGGACAAGCTCGATCTGGACGTCGAACGGCAGACTGGTCGAGACGCCGTTCGGGTAGATCTCGTGTGTGGTCAGGCCTTCCGGCTCGAGGAAGATCTGGTGCGCGTCCTTGTGGGCGAAGCGGTGGATCTTGTCCTCGATCGAAGGACAGTAGCGCGGACCGACACCCTCGATCACGCCGGTGTACATCGGCGAGCGGTCGAGACCGCCGCGGATGATCTCGTGGGTGCGTGCGTTGGTGTGGGTGATCCAGCACGGGAGCTGGCTCGGATGCTGGGCCGCGCTGCCCAGGAACGAGAACACCGGGATCGGATCGCTGTCGCCGGGCTGGACCTCGAGACGGGCGAAATCGATCGAGCGTCCGTCGATCCTGGGTGGGGTACCCGTCTTGAGGCGGCCCTGCGGCAAGGCCAGATCCTTCAGGCGCGCGCCCAGCGAGGTGGCGGGCGGATCGCCGGCTCGGCCCGCCGAGTAGTGCTGCAGACCGACGTGGATCAGCCCGTTGAGGAACGTGCCCGCCGTGACGACCACCGCCCGCGCGTGGAATCGCAGACCGATCTGGGTGACTGCGCCGACGACCCGATCGCCTTCGACCATCAGGTCGTCCACCGGCTGCTGGAAGAGCCAGAGGTTCGGCTGGTTCTCGAGGCGGGTTCGGATGGCCTGGCGGTACAGCACACGATCCGCTTGCGCCCGAGTTGCCCGGACGGCGGGACCTTTGCTGGAGTTGAGGATCCGGAACTGGATCCCGGCCTCGTCGGTCGCCGCCGCCATCGCGCCGCCGAGCGCGTCGACTTCCTTGACCAGGTGTCCCTTCCCGATCCCGCCGATCGACGGGTTGCACGACATCTGACCGAGCGTCTCGATGTTGTGGGTCAGGAGCAGGGTCCGGACGCCCATCCGGGCAGCGGCGAGTGCGGCTTCGGTACCCGCATGGCCGCCACCCACGACGATCACATCGAACTGTTCCGGGAAGTTCATGGCGGGAGATGACGCAAAGGCCGAACGGGACGCGATTATAGGCGCGGTTTCACGTGAAACATCGTTCGAACGGCTTAAGGCGCTTGGACGATCGCAAGGCGACCGTTATTGCGGTGGGAGCCTCTTCCGTCGACGGCAGACGGCGGCGGCGGACTACAGACGCACTGACGTCGGAGGGAAAGATGCGCCCATCCCGGCGCGTATCGGCCAGCGCCACGTTAGGGGCGGGAGTAAACCGCTCGACAACCTGAAGGCGCGACCCTGCCGGACGCGATCCCGAAGACAGTGTTGTGCATGGCGTTGTTCCACGTGAAACAGTGCGCGACGGATCGCTGCCAGGGAGCGGACCAACGCAGGGCCCCGACATGCAGCCACTCCGTCGCGGCGCTCGCTCTACCGCCGACCCCGTCC
>CAIUGQ010000597.1 GCA_903898725.1 uncultured Burkholderiales bacterium
CCAGGCGCGACATCACGCCGGGTCGGCTGTTCTCGATCAGCACGTCGGCCTCGAGCACCAGCGCGCGCGCCGCGTCGCGCGCGGCCGGGTCCTTGAGGTCGAGCGCGACCGAGCGCTTGCCGCGATTGATCGACGCGAAGTTCTCGGAGAAGCCGCTGGTGATCGGCGGCCACTGGCGCATCGCGTCGCCGTCGGGCGGCTCGACCTTCACCACCTCGGCACCGAAGTCGGCCAGCAGCATCCCGCAGAAGGGGCCGGCCGCGACATGACAGAACTCGACGACGCGCACGCCTTCCAGCGGACGCAGGACACCAGGGATCATGAGCCTTCCTTCATGCCGATCGAGCGCAGCAGGTCGCCGTAGTAGACGCGGGCGCCGTCGAGCGCGCGGCGGTAGTCGGCGGGCGGCGTCCAGAGTGCGACCACGCTCGCGCGCATCAGCTTCTCGCGGGTCTCGGGCTCGGCGAGGGTCTTCTCGAGCGCGGCACTGACCTGCGCGAGGATCGGCGCGGGCGTGCCCTTCGGGAAGGTGATGCCCCAGCCGCCGGCGGGCAGCTCGACCTTCACGCCGGTCTCGGTGATCGCCGGGACGTCGGGCAGCTCGGGGTGGCGCTGCCCGAAGAAGGTGGCGAGCGCGACCGCACGGCCCGAGCGCGCGAGCCCCAGGCCCACGCCGTCGATGATCAGGTCGATCTGCTCGCCCACCAGCGCGGTGGCCGCATCCGCCGAGCCCTTGAAGGGCACGTGCAGCATGTCGATGCCGGCGTGCTTCTTGAGCTGCTCGCCGTAGATGTGGCCGGCCGACGCGTTGCCGGCCGAGCCCCAGGTGAGCTTGCCGGGCTGCTTCTTCGCGAGCTCGACCAGCTCGCCGATCGTCTTGACGCCGAGCCCCTTGCGGGCGGTGACGATCGCCATGTAGTCGGCGATGCCGCCGGCGACGTCGAAGTCGGTGGCGAGGTCGTAGGGCAGCTTGCGCAGGTTGGGCAGGACGGTGAACGAGGTGGCCGCGGCCAGCAGCATCGTGTAGCCGTCGGGTTCGGCGCGTGCGACCGCCTCGGTGCCGATCTGCGTCGTGCCGCCGGGGCGGTTGTCGACGACCACCGTCGCCTTCAGGTGCTCGCGCAGCCGGTCGGCGAGCGTGCGGGCGAGCGTGTCGCTGTTGCCGCCCGGCGGGAAGGGCACGACGAAGCGGATCGGCTTGTCCGGCCAGCGACCCTGGGCGTGCGCGGCGGGCGCGAACGCCACCACCGGTGCGGCCGCCGCGGCGACGAGCAGGCGGCGGCGGGTGCCGCCGCGCATGCCGTTGCCTGCAGTGTCCGCGTGCAGGCGGACGTGCGAGGGTGTGTCGGAGCAGGCGCCCTCGGCAGCGTCGGCGTGCGGATCGGTGCTCGGGGACATGATGGGCGGCTCCTCGGGGTCGGTCGGGTCAGGCGACGCGGCGCGCTGCAGGCGCGGTGCCGCGATCGGGGGTGCGGTCTGGGGCGCGGTCGGGTGATCGGCCAGGGGCACGGTCGGCAGCGCGGTCAGGAACGCGGTCAGAGGTGCGGTCAGGAGCGCGGTCAGCAATACGGTCAGAAGCGCGATCAGGAACGCGGTCCTGGCCGGCGAGGGCCGCGCCCACGCCGTCGGCGGCGCGGATCACGTCGGCCGATAGTGCGCGCAGGCTCGAGGGCCGCAGCCGCTCGATCGGCCCGGACACGCCGACCGCCGCCACCACGCGGCCAGACGGATCGCGCACCGGCGCCGCGATGCCGCCGACCGACTCGCGCCACTCGCCGCGGTTCACCGCGTAGCCGTGCTGGCGCACGCGCTCCATCTCGCGCAGGAACTCGGTGGGATCACAGACCGTGCGCGGCGTGAACCGCTCGAGCCGCCGCGACATCGCGTCGAGACCCGACTCGCCGATCCAGGCGAGCATCGCCTTGCCGGTGGCCACGCAGTGCGCCGGGCCGCGCCCGCCGATCTGCGTGTAGGCCCGCACCGGCTCCAGGCTGTCGAGCTTGTGGACGTAGACCACGTCGTCGCCGTCGAGCACCGACAGGTGCACCGTTTCGCGCGTCCGGTCGAGCAGCCAGTCCATCCAGGCCTGCGCGGCCTGGCGCAGGTCGAGGTTGGCGAGCACGGCCGAGCCGAGCTCCCAGAGCCGGATCGAGGCCGCATACGTGCCGCCATCGCCTTCGCGGCGCACGTAGCCCAGCTCGACCAGCGCCTGCAGCAGCCGGTGCACGTTGCTCTTGCCCAGGCCGATGCGCGTGGCGAGCTCGGTGACGCCGAGCGGCCGCGCCGAGTGCGCCAGCACCTCGAGCAGCCCGAGCCCCTTGATCAGCGTGTTGTTCATCCGCCCTGCGTTCTATATTACGGAACAG
>CAIUGQ010000598.1 GCA_903898725.1 uncultured Burkholderiales bacterium
GCGGCGAAGCTCGGGGTCGATCCGTTCGGTCTGGTGCCGCCGCAGGCCGGCTGGTGGCTGGAGCGACGCGCGAAGTCGATGCCGGGCATGGTGCCGTCGACGGCGGCCGGTGCCGGCGGGCCCGATCTCGCGGGCTGAGCGCGCGCTCGGTCCGTCCCCAGCCCGCGCTCAGCGGAAGCGGACCGAGACCGACGGCGTGCCCGGCAGGCCCTCGTAGACCGCCCGCACGGTCGTGCCCGGCTGCGGCGGCAGCAGCCGCGAGAAGGAGCCGAGCGACAGCAGGTCGCCGGGCTTGAGCACGATGCCCGACTGCTTCAGGTCCTGGGCGAGCCAGATGACGGCGTTCAGCGGATGCTCGAGGATCGCTGAGCCACGGCCGGCGTCGAGTTCCTTGCCGCTGCCGTCGATCAGCCTCACGGTCATGTCGCGCAGCGCGTCGGCGAGCTTCGGATCGGCGGTGGCGGCGATCGGCGCACCGAGCACGCCGAGCCGCGCGCCGACGTTGATCGCGGTGATGCCGATGCCGCCCAGCTTCGCCGGGTCCTGGACGACCAGGTCGGGGAGCTCGATGAACGGGCGGATCGAGCGCAGCGCGGCGAGCACCTGCAGCGGCGTCGTCGCATCGTGGATCGCGCTGCTGGCGACCTCGACCACCAGGTCGGCCTCGAACAGCGGGCGTGCGCCGAACTTCGCCGGCACCTCGGCGCCGTCGGCAACGAGCATCCGCTCGAACAGCGTGCCACGGACCGGGGCGTTCCAGCCGAAGCGCCGCTGCACCGCGGTGTTGGTCAGGCCGGCCTTGTAGCCGACGATGCGTCCCTGCGAGGGCACGAGCGCCCGCACGAGCTTGTCGCGGCCGCATACCGCGCCTGCCATCGTCATCGACTCGGGCGGATTCGGCTCGGGCTCGAGCGCCACGTATCGACGCACGGTGTCCGCGATCTGGGCGTCGCTCGGGCAGGTCGGCGCCTCGGGCCGCAGGGCCGCGCATCCGGCCATCGCTAGGGCGAGCACGACGGTCAGCCCGACGACCGCGGGTCGGCCCGCCGCCCGCAGGCCGGTGCGCACATCGGAGACGGACGGGGCGGCGGACTGCAGGGTGTCGGTGCGGCGCATCGGTGTCTCCTCGTGGGGGCGGGGCTCAGTCGGCGGACGGCATGCCTGTGGTGATCGAGAAGCCCGCGTCGACGTACGTGATCTCGCCGGTGACGCCCGACGAGAGGTCCGACAGCAGGAAGGCGGCGACGTTGCCGACCTCGTCGATCGTCACGTTCTTGCGCAGCGGCGCGTTCTGCTCGGCGTAGTCGAGCAGCTTCGAGAACCCCTTGATGCCGGAGGCGGCGAGGGTCTTGATCGGGCCGGCCGAGATGCCGTTGACGCGGATGCCGGTCGGGCCGAGGCTGCAGGCCATGTACCGCACGCTCGCCTCGAGCGAGGCCTTGGCCATGCCCATCACGTTGTAGTGCGGCACCGCGCGCACGGCGCCGAGGTACGACATCGTCAGCAGCGATCCGTTGCGGCCGGCCATCAGCGGCCGCGCGGCCTGTGCGACGCCCGCGAAGCTGTAGGCCGAGACGTCGTGGGCCACGCGGAAGGCCTCGCGCGAGAACCCGTCGAAGAAGTCGCCCGAGATCGCCTCGCGCGGGGCGAAGGCGATCGCGTGGACGACGCCGTCGAGCCCGTCCCAGCGCTCGCCGAGCGCGGCGAACAGCGCCTCGATCTGCGCATCCTCGCCGACGTCGCAGGGGAAGACGAGGTCCGAGCCGAAGTCCGCGGCCATGTCGGTCACGCGGTCCTTGAACCGCTCGGTCTGGTAGGTGAACGCGAGTTCCGCGCCCTGGGCCCGACACGCCCGCGCGATGCCGTACGCGATCGACCGGTTCGACAGCAAGCCCATGATCAGGATGCGTTTGCCTGCCAGGAACATCGGGAATCTCCGATAGAATTTGACTGATGGGGATTGTCGCACGATGGGTCGCCCGGAGCCTTGCCGGCGCGCTGCTGGCCGCGCTGGCGCCGTTCGCGGTCGCGCAGCAGGCGCCTGCGTCCGTCTCCGGCGCCGTCGCGCCCCCTGCTGCGGCTTCGCCCGCGCCGCCGGCCGATGCCGCGCCCGCGGCCCGAGGGGCCTTCGTCCACGGCATGGCCTGGGGGGCGACCCCCAAGTACCCGCCCGACTTCCGCCATTTCGATTACATCAACCCGCAGGCGCCGCGGAGCGGCGCGCTGACGCTCGACGGGTTCGGCTCGTTCGACAAGCTCAATCCGTTCACCCTCAAGGGCCTCACCGCCGCCGGCGTCTCGGCGCTGATGTTCGACACCCTGACCGAGCAGGCCGAAGACGAGCCGTACTCGGTCTACGGCCTGCTCGCCGAGAGCATGAGCTTCGCCCCCGACGGGCTGTCGATCACGTTCCGCCTCAACCCCAAGGCGCGCTTCTCCAATGGCGACCCGGTGCTCGCCGCCGACGTCAAGCATTCGTTCGACACCCTGCTCGGCAAGTTCGCGCACCCGCGCTTCAAGAACGTCTACGGCGACGTGCGCGCGGTCAGCACGCCCGACGAGCGCACGGTCCGCTTCGAGTTCAAGCAGCGCAACCACGAGCTGCACATGATCCTCGGCGGCCTGCCGGTGTTCTCGCGAAAGTGGGGCGGCGGCAAGCCCTTCGACCAGGTCATCCAGGATCCGCCGATCGCCAGCGGGCCCTACCTCGTCGAGCGCGCCGACTGGGGCCGCAGCATCGTCTACCGGCGCCGGGCCGACTACTGGGCCGAGCAGGTGCCGACCCGGCGTGGCATGTACAACTTCGAGCAGATCACCTACAAGTACTTCAAGGACGAGGTCGCGCGCCTCGAGGGCTTCAAGGCGGGGCAGTTCGACTGGATCAACGAGAACTCGGCGAAGAACTGGGCGCGCGGCCACACCGGACCGAAGTACCGCTCCGGCGAGATCGTCAAGAAGGAGTTCGTCCACGCCAACGGCGCCGGCATCCAGGGGTTCGCGATGAACACGCGACGCCCGCTGTTCGCCGACCGGCGGGTCCGGCTGGCGCTGGCGCAGGCGTTCGACTTCGGATGGATGAACCGGCAGGTCTTCTACGGCCAGTACATCCGCAGCCCGAGCTACTTCACCAACAGCGAGATGCAGGCCCGGGGCCTGCCTGGGCCGGACGAGCTCGCGCTGCTCGAGCCGCTGCGCGCCCGGCTCGATCCCGCCGTCTTCGGCGAAGCGCCGATGCCGCCCGACACCCAGCCGCCCGCGACGCTGCGCGACAACCTGCGGACCGCGCTCGCGCTGCTGCGCGA
>CAIUGQ010000599.1 GCA_903898725.1 uncultured Burkholderiales bacterium
GGCGGGGCCGCCTCGGCACCCCAGGCACCGCCCCCGGCGGCCGGCACGCCGACCGAGGCCGTCGAGCAGGGGCTGCGCGAAGGCGCGCGCGTGCTGCGCGGCCTGTTCAACCGCTGAGCGACGGGTGGCCGACACGGGCCGCAGGCTTCTGATCGCCTGGTGGTCCAACACCGGCGGTACCGAGCGCCTGGTGCAGGCGGCGGCCGACGGCGCGCGCGATGCGGTCCGTGACGATCCCGATCCGCCACGGGTCCTAGAGGTCCGCTGCGACCGGCTCGCCCCGGCGGCGGTCCGTGCGGCCGATGCGCTGCTGTTCGCCACGCCGGAATGCCTGGGGTCGATGGCCGGCCCGATGAAGGCGTTCTTCGACCGCTGCTACTACCCTGCGCTCGACGCGCTCGAAGGACGGCCCTACGCGGTCATGGTGTGCGCAGGCAGCGACGGGCGGAGCACGGTTCGGCAGATCGAGCGGATCGCCAACGGGTGGCGCCTGCGACCCGCGGCCGAGCCGCTGCGGGTCATCACCGGGGCACAGACCGCCGAGGCGATCCTCGCGCCGAAGGCGGTGCCCGACGCTGATCTCGAGCGCGCCGCCACGCTCGGCGCGACGCTGGCCGCCGGCCTGTCGCTCGGGCTCTGGTAGCTCGACCGGCGCGCTCGCATGGGGACTGTTCCGGACGGGCTGTTCCGGACGGGCTGTTCCGGACGGGCTCGGTGGGACGGCTGGTGCGACGGCCCGATGCGACGGCTAAGTCCCCTGCGCCGCGTCACCCAATGCGCTCGCGCCGGTCGGCACCGGCTCGTCACCGAAGCGCGTGCCGACCGAACGCGCCGCCTGCACCCACGGGTGATCGGGCGGGACGGTGCGCAGCGTCGCGATCGCATCGGCGATCGGCACGGTCACGATGTCGGTGCCGCGCAGCGCGACCATCACGCCGGCATCGCCGCGGCAGACCGCGTCGGCCGCCGCCACGCCGAAGCGCGTCGCGAGCAGCCGATCGTGCGCGGTGGGCGTGCCGCCCCGCTGCAGGTGGCCGAGGACCGTGACGCGCGTCTCGAGACCGGTGCCCTCCTCGATCTGCCGCGCGATCACCGCGCCCACGCCGCCGAGCTGCTTGGCATCCGTGCGGCGCCGATCGAGTCCGCGGAGCACCTCGCCCCCGTCCGGCAGCTTCGTGCCCTCCGCCACGCAGACGATCGAGAAGCGCCGCCCGCGCAGCGCCCGCTGACGGACATGCCGGAACACCGACTCCCATTCGAAGGGCACCTCGGGGATCAGGATGGTGTCGGCCCCGCCCGCCATGCCGCCCGCCAGCGCGATCCAGCCGGCGTACCGACCCATGACCTCGATCACCATCACGCGATGGTGCGACGAGGCCGTCGTGGTGAGCCGATCGATCGCCTCGGAGACGATCGACACCGCGGTGTCGAAGCCGAAGGTGGTGTCGGTGGCCGACAGGTCGTTGTCGATCGTCTTGGGCACACCGACGACCGGCACGCCGAGCGCGCCGAAGCGCTGCGCGATGTGCATCGAGCCGTCGCCCCCGACCACCACCAGCGCATCGAGCGCCGCCTCGCGCAAGCGCGCGAGCATCCGTGCCGAGACGTCGTGGATCTCGACCGAGCCGTCGGGCGCGATCACCGGGAAGTGCCACGGGTCGCCCTTGTTGGTCGTCCCGAGGATCGTCCCGCCCTCGCCGATCAGGCCGGCGACCTCGCCGTAGTCCAGTTCGCGCATCCGCCCTTCGAGCAGCCCCTCGAAGCCGTCCTCGATGCCGACGACGACCACGTCGTGACGGCCGCGCGCGGTCCGCGTGAAGGCGCGGATGACCGCGTTCAGGCCGGGGCAGTCACCGCCGCCGGTCAGCAGTCCGACACGACGCGGCACGGAACGCAGATTCGAATCGGCCATCGGTCACCTCGACAAGGGGGGTCGTCGTGATCCTAACCCGCCCGGGTGGTGGCATCGCGCCCGCGTGCTAGCCTGCTTCGACGCCATGGTCCCGCCGATGCCGCCGCGCCTGCTGCCGCCCCCTCCCCTCGAGCCGCCTTCGCCCGAACGCCGACGGCTCGTCGCGGGCGCACTGGCCGGGGCCGCGACGGCACTCGCCGCGCTGTCGAGACCGGGCCTCGCCGTCGCCGCACGCCCGCCGTCGGTACCGCTCGAGGGCGAGGCGCTCGACGTCCAGGACGGGGACTCGTTCACCTTCCGCACCGACGATGGTCGTCGGCTGCGCATCCGTGTCTCGGGCATCGACGCGCCCGAGCAGCACCAGCCCTACGCCGACCAGTCCCGCCGCCATCTGGGCGAGATGCTGCGCGGCCGTCGGCTGCGCATCGACGCGATCAAGCAGGACGTCTACGAACGCACGGTCGCGAAGGTCTGGGTCATCGACGGCGACGCGCCACCTCTCGACGCCGCGCTGTCGCTGGTCGAGGCGGGACTGGCCTGGCACTTCGTGCGCTACCGGGCCGATCAGCCGCCGGCCGACGTGCCGCGCTACGCCCGGGCGGAACGCGAAGCCCGCGCCCGACGCGCGGGACTGTGGCGCGAACCCTCGCCCGAGGCGCCCTGGGACTACAGGACCCGGATGCGCCGCACCGAGACCACGCCCCCCAGGCGCCCGCGCACGGATCCGGAAGGCTGAGGCGTCTCAGCCCTTCGGCGCGACCAGGCGCGTGCGGCGCACCGTCTCGTAGAGCACGATGCCCGCGGCCACCGACACGTTGAGACTGGCCACCTGGCCCGCCATCGGGATCGACACCAGCGTGTCGCAACGCTCGCGCGTCAGGCGACGCAGCCCCACGCCCTCGGCACCAAGCACCCAGGCGACCGCCGCGGGCACGTCGGACTCGTAGAGCGTCGCATCGGCGCCGTCGGCGGTGCCGATGACTGTGATGCGCCGCTCCTGGAGTTCGTCGATCGTGCGGGCGAGGTTCGTGACCATGATGTAGGGCACGCTCTCGGCCGCGCCGCTCGCGGTCTGGATCGCCGCCTCGTTGAGCGGACAGGCATGGTCCTTGGGCGCGATCACCGCGTGAGCACCTGCCCCGTCAGCCACCCGCAGGCAGGCCCCGAGGTTGCGCGGATCGGTGACCCCGTCGAGCAGCAGCAGCAGCGGCGGCCCCTCGACGGCATCGAGCAGCTCGTCGAACCCGACCCGCAGCGGCTGCGCCTCGGCGATCGCCACGACACCCTGATGGCGCCGGTTCGGGCACAGCTTGTCGAGCCGCGCGCCGTCGACGCGCCGCACCTCGACGCCGGCCTGCGACGCCACCGAGAGGAGCTCGCGCATGCGCCCGTCCTCGCGTCGCGCGTCGACGTAGAGCTCCTTGACCGAGGCGGCCTGCCGGCGCAGGCGCGAGGTCACAGAATGGAAGCCGAACACCAGCATCGGGTCACCTGCGCTTGCGTTTGGGGCCGCGCTGCTCGGGCTTGCCGCCGCGTCGCTTCGCCGCCTGGCGTTCGGTGCGCACCTGCGCGACCTGCTCGCACTTGGCCGGCGCGGCCATGCGCCCGCCTCGCCCCGCGGCCGGCGCCGGCCCGAGCTCGGCGGCCGTCGGCACGCGCGGGCTGCGCGCATCGGTCCGGGCGCCGTCGGCCTTGACCATCCGGAACTCGATGCGGCGCGCCTCCAGGTCGACGCGCGACACCTGCACGTCGATCTCGTCGGTGAGCCGGAAGCGCTTGCCGGTGCGCTCGCCGCGGAGCTCGTGCGCCGCCTCGATGTACTGGAAATACTCGCTGCCCAGCTCCGACACGTGGACCATGCCCTCGACGAACAGGTCGTTGAGCGTGACGAACAGGCCGAAGGTGGCGACACCCGTCACGCGGCCGCGGAACTGCTCGCCGACGCGCTCACGCATGTACTGGCACTTGAGCCAGGCCTCGACGTCGCGGGAGGCGTCGTCGGCGCGGCGCTCGTTGGCCGAGCACATCAGCCCGAGCGTCTGCCAGCGGTCGAGTTCCTCGCGCTGGGCGACGCTCATCCGCGTGCGGGCCTCGGCGCGGTCCTCGGCGCGGGCCGTGGCCTTGGCCGAGGGCTTGGGCGGGCCGCCGCGACGTCCGCGCGGCGGCGGCGTCGAGGCGATCGCCTCGGCCGACGGCACCGGCGGCGCATAGCGCCGGCTCTGCAGCAGCGACTTGATGACGCGATGCGTCAGCAGGTCCGGATAGCGGCGGATCGGCGAGGTGAAGTGCGCGTAGTGCTCGAGCGCGAGACCGAAGTGACCGATGTTGCCTGGCTGGTAGACGGCCTGCGGCATCGAACGGATCACCGCCGTCGAGATGAGGCCC
>CAIUGQ010000600.1 GCA_903898725.1 uncultured Burkholderiales bacterium
CAGGCCGCGCGCACGCTCTGCGGTCAGCACGCCCTCGAGCGCGGCCGGGATCAGCACGTCGGAGTCGACCTGCCAGAACGCGTCGGCCTCGATCGCGTCGGCACCGGCGAAGCCCGCGACACCGCCGTGCGCCTCGGCATGCGCGATCAGCGCGGGCACGTCGAGGCCCTGCGGCGCGAACACCGTGCCGCTCGCGTCCTGCACGGCAACCACCTTCGCGCCGTGCGCCGCATAGAGCTCGGCTGCCGACGAACCGACGTTGCCGAAGCCCTGCACCGCGATGCGCGCGCCCTCGATCGGCAGCCCGAGCCGGCGCGCGGCCTCGCGGCCGACCACGAACATGCCGCGCCCGGTCGCCTTGACGCGTCCGAGCGAGCCGCCGAGCGCGACCGGCTTGCCGGTGACGACGCCGGTGGCGGTGGCGCCCACGTTCATCGAGTAGGTGTCCATCATCCAGGCCATCACCTGGGCGTTGGTGTTGACGTCCGGCGCGGGGATGTCCTGCGTCGGCCCGATGACGATGCCGATCTCGCTCGTGTAGCGGCGCGTGACCCGCTCGAGCTCCTTCATCGACAGCCGGGATGGATCGCAGCGCACGCCGCCCTTGGCGCCGCCGTACGGCAGGTTCACCGCGGCGTTCTTGATGGTCATCCAGGCGGCGAGCGCCATCACCTCCTCGAGCCGCACGTCGGGGTGGTAGCGCACGCCGCCCTTGCCGGGGCCGCGCGAGAGGTTGTGCTGGACGCGGAAGCCCTCGAAGTGCGAGACGCTGCCGTCGTCCATCTCGATGGGAATGTCGACGACCAGGCAGCGCTTGGGACGCTTGAGGGTCTCGACCCAGCGCTCGAGGTGTCCGAGGTAGGGACGGACCCGCTCGATCTGGTCGAGGTAGGTGGCCCAGGGGCCGGTCGGTTCGAGGCCGGGGGCGTAGGACAGGGCGGTCATCGCGACTCCTCGTGGGCGCCGCGGACCACCGGGACGGTCAGGCGCGCAGCTGCCGCAGGAAGCTTACGATCACCGACAGGCGAGCGGGGTCGTCCGTGTGGGCGCGTGCGGTGCGCAGGCGCGAGGCGAGGTCGGCGCGGCCGATCTTCGCGACGGCGGTACGGGTGTCGGCGGGGCCGATCGGAAGGCCGCTCTCGCGGAGCAGCAGGACGTCGGTCGGCAGGAGCTCGACCATGGCGGGATGGATGATCATGGTGTCTGGATGGTTTCTTCGTACTTGTAGGTGTCTTATCGGTCGCGGCCGTCGCTCAGGCAAGGGCAGAACGCACAGTGCGTGCCCGGCGGCGGCTGGCGGCCTGCAAGCGGTCGCCCGCGGGGCCGAGGGTGTCGCCGTATCGCCACGCCGGGTCACCGCCCTCGCGTCCGCGCTCGCCCTGGGACTGCCCCTCGGCCTGGGCGCCGCAGCTGCCCCCGCGGCCGAGCTCGAGGAGGTCGTCGTCTCGGCCTCGCGCACCTTGCAGCGCGCGTTCGACGCGCCCGCCGCGATCCAGTCCGTCGATGGCGCGCAGGTCCGTGCCGCTGGCCCCGGGATCGGCCTGTCCGAGTCGATGTCGCGGGTGCCCGGCCTGGTGGTGCTCGACCGGCAGAACCATGCCCAGGACCTGCAGGTGTCGATCCGCGGCTTCGGTGCCCGCTCGAGCTTCGGCATCCGCGGCCTGCGGGTGATCGTCGACGGCATCCCCGCGACCATGCCCGACGGGCAGGGCCAGCTGTCGACGGTGGTGCTGCCGGCGATCGAGCGCATCGAGGTGCTGCGCGGACCGCTCGCCCAGCTCTACGGCAACGCCGCTGGCGGCGTGCTGCAGGTCTTCACCCGCGAGGGGGCGTCGCCGGCGAGCCTCGGTGCCGAGCTGTACGGCGGCAGCTGGGGCACCGTGCGCGGCGGCCTCTCGGGCTCGA
The DNA here is from genome assembly GCA_903898725.1 of uncultured Burkholderiales bacterium. GTDB lineage: Bacteria > Pseudomonadota > Gammaproteobacteria > Burkholderiales > Burkholderiaceae_E > UBA4615. The sequence goes on from CAIUGQ010000600.1 coordinate 1,906, forward strand.
CCCGCTCGGGCGCGTTCGCCGGTCGCATCGACGCCACCACCTTCGAGACCGACGGCTGGCGTGCCCACAGCGAAGCGACCCGACGGCAGCAGGACGCCCGGCTGTCCTGGGACGCGCCGACCGGCACCCGCGTCGGGCTGGTCGCCAACGCCTTCACGCTGCGTGCGCTCGATCCGGGCGGCCTGACCCGCGCGCAGCTCGAGGCCGATCCGCGCCAGGCTGCGCCCGCCGCGCTCGCGCAGGACGCGCGCAAGTCGGTCGTCCAGCAGCAGGCGGGGCTCACCGTCGAACACCGCGTCGACGCCGACACGCGGCTGTCCGCGCGCCTGTACGGGGGCCGGCGCGAGCTCGACAACGCGCTGTCCGTGCCGCTGTCGGCGCAGCTCGCGCCGACCTCGTCGGGCGGCATCGTCGAGCTCGACCGGCGCTACTCGGGGCTCGGGCTGCAGTGGTCGCAGCGGCTGCGGCTGGGCGGCGCCGTGCTGGAGGCCGTCGCGGGCGTCGACCTCGACGCGATGAGCGAGCTCAGGCGCGGCTACCTCAACGACGCCGGCGTGCGCGGCGCGCTCAAGCGCGACGAGACCGACCGGGTGAGCAACCGCGACTGGTACGCGCAGCTCGCCTGGCACGTCGACCCCGAGTGGACCGCGACGCTCGGCGTGCGCTCGAGCCGGGTGCGCTTCGACACCGACGACCGGTTCGTCGCGCCCGGCAATCCGGACGACAGCGGCCGCGTCGACTACGACGCGGTGAGTCCGGTGGCGGGCCTCGCCTGGCATGCGAGCGAGACCCTGAACGTCTATGCGAACCTCGGCCGCGGCTTCGAGACGCCGACCCTCGCCGAGCTGGCCTACCGCCCCGGTGCCAGCGGCCTGAACGATTCGCTGAACGCCGCACGCTCGCGGCATGCCGAGCTCGGCGCGAAGTGGCGCCCGATCGCGGGCGGACGGCTGGACCTCGCGGTCTTCGACATCCGCACCGACGACGAGATCGTCGTCGCGACCAACGTCGGCGGCCGCTCGACCTTCCGCAACGGCGGACGCACGCAGCGGCGCGGCATCGAGCTCGCCTGGGCGCAGCAGCTCGCGCCCGCGTGGCGCGCGCAGGCCGCGCTCAGCGTGCTCGATGCCCGGTTCGTCGACGGGTTCGGTGTCGGCGCCTCGAGTGTCGCGCCGGGCAACCGGCTGCCCGGCACGCCCGGACGGCGCGCGTTCGCCGAGCTCGCCTGGGCGCCGGCGCCCGCGCACGGGCCGTTCGCCGCGGCCGCGCTCGTGCACAGCGGACGGCTCCTCGTCGACGATGCGAACACCGATGCGAGCGCCGCGTGGACGGTGCTGAACCTGCGGGTCGGCCTGCGCCAGCAGCTCGGTCCGTGGCGCCTCTCGCAGGTCGTGTACCTCGAGAACGCGACCGGCCGGTCGTACATCGGCTCGGTGATCGTCAACGAGGCGAACCAGCGCTTCTTCGAGCCGTCACCCGGTCGCAGCTGGTATGCGGGGGTGTCGGTGGCGTATGTGTTCGGTCAGCGCTGAACCGCCGTCCGCCCTACGACCGAGCGGGCCGCGTCTTGGGCGCGGTCGATCAACCCTTGACCGCACCAGCCGTCAGCCCGCTGATGATCTGACGCGCGGCGACGAAGGTGAAGATCAGCGGCGGGATGGCGATGAGGCTGGCCATCGCCATGACCTTGCCCCAGTCGACACCAAGATCGGTGATGAACAGCGAGGCGGCTACCGGCAGGGTGCGGGTATGGCGGTCGGTCAGCACCAGCGCGAGGATGAACTCGTTCCAGGAGATGCGGAAGGTGAAGATGGACGCGGCGGCGAGCCCGGGTGCCATCAGCGGGAGAAGCACCTTGGTGAAGACCCGGATCGGGCCGCAGCCGTCTATCGCAGCCGCCTCTTCGAGTTCGATCGGCACCTGCAGCACGAACCCATACAGCAGCCAGATCGTGAACGGCAGGTTGACCGCCACGTACAGCAGCACCAGGCCCCAGAGGCTGTTGACCAGCTGCCACTCGTTCCAGATCATGAAGACCGGAATCGCCAGCACCGCCAGCGGCACCGTGCGCAGCAGCAGCGTGGTGTAGGCCACCGCCTGCCGACCCGGAAACCGGAAGCGCGCCAGACCGTAGGCGGCCATGCAGCCCAGTGTCAGCGTGATGACGGTCGACACCACGCCCACAAAGAGGCTGTTCCACAGATAGCGGTCCAGTCGGTCTTCCTGGAGCACCGCGCGGTAGTTCTCCAGCGTGGGAAGGAAGAGGAAGTTGAGCGGCTCGGCGAAGATCTGAACCTGCTGGCGCAGGCTGGTGGCGAAGATGACCACGATCGGCAGCACGCACAGCAGTGCCAGCACGATCAGCATCGCGTAGTGACCGATCACCACCGGCAGCGGGCGTCTGATGCTCAACGCGATTCCTTCATCGGATTGCTCAGGCGAAGGGCGCCCCACGAGAGCAGTGCCACCACCACCAGCAGCAGCACGCTGATGGCCGCGGCGACGCCGAGCTGCTGGCCGACGAACGCGGTCTTGTAGATGTGCAGCGACAGGATCTCGGTGCTGTCGCCCGGACCGCCGAAGGTCAGCACGTACACCACCTCCAGCACCCTGAACGCATCGATCAGCCGCATCATCAGCGTGATGGCGATGACATGCATGATCATCGGCAGCTTGACCCGGAAGGTCATCTGCAACCAGCGCGCACCGTCGATGCGCGACGCCTCGATGACCGAGCCGTCCACGTTGGCCAGCGCGGCGATGATCATGATGAACACGAAGGGCGTCCACTGCCAGATGTCGGCCACCACGATGGCCACGAAGGCCAGCGACGGGTCGGCGAGCCAGGTCCTCGGTGCCAGTCCGACCAGCGCGAACGCGGCGTTGATCAGGCCGAACTGGGCGTCGAACATGTAGCGCCAGACGAGGCCGACCGCGATCGGTGCGATCATCATCGGCAGGATGAACAGCGTCCGGAAGAACGCCATGCCTCGCACCTTGTGCTCGAGCGCCAGCGCCAGCGCGATGCCGAGCGCCATCTCGGCCGACACGCACACGGCCGCGAACAGCAGCGTGGTGCGCAGCGACGACCACACCATCGGGTTGCCGAAGGCGGTGGCGAAATTCTTCCAGCCCACCGTCACCGCGCTTTCCCAGGGCGTGCCCATGCTCCAGTCGTAACCCGCGAGCTGGAACGCCGCGAGCACAGGATATAGGCAGGCCGCCGCCATCACGAGGACGGCAGGGCCGACGTACAGGGCCGGAATCCAGCGGGAGGTGCGCATGGCGGTCGGCGGTGGCGGGGCGTCAGATCTTGTAGCCGGCCTCGCGCATGATCGCGGTGACCTGCGGCACCGCGCCGTTCAACGCGTCTTCGGCGCTCTTCTTGCCGGTCAGTGCCTCGGAGATCGCGACGCCGAGCGTCTGGACGTTGATCTTGTCCCAGACAGGGATGATCGGCCGCCAGTCGGGGTTGCTGTACTTGAGCGCCTCGACGAAGGTGATGAATTCCGGGTACCGGCGGACCGCGTCGACGTCGCGCAGCGTGGAGTTGCGCATCGGTGCACCGCCGAGCAGGGTCACGGCCTTGTCCTGCGTCTTTGAGGTCAGCCATTGCATCAGCAGGAACCCGGCTTCCGGGTTCTTGGCGTTTCTCGGGATCGCCAGCCCCAGGCCTCCGGACTGCGATGCGCGCCGCGCGCCCTTCGGGTGCAACGCCCAGCTGACCTTGCCCACCACCTGGCTGCGGGCCGGGTCGGCAACCACCCCGGCCAGCGAGGTGGAGTCGAGGTACATCGCCGCCTTGCCCTGCAGGAATGCGGTGTTCGCCTCGCCCTGCCCGTAGCCTGCGATACCGGCCGGACCGGTCGCCACCACGTTCTGCAGGAACTTCAGCGCGTCGATGCCGATCTTGTCGTTGAAGCGAGGGCGCCACTGGTCATCGAACACGCTTCCGCCCAGCGGGTTCAGATGCAGCAGCCAGGCGTGCACCGCCTGGTGACCCGCTTGGCCGCGGCTGGTCAGCGCTCCCAAGCCGGTCCGCTCCTTGACGACGGGCAGCAGCTTGCGGAACTCGTCGTAGGTCTCGGGCACCTTGAGCCTGTGCTCTTCGAAGAGATCGCGCCGATAGGCGAGCACCGAGGTCTCCGCGCCGTAGGGCAGCCCGTAGAGTTTGGCACCCTGGCCGGCCAGATAGCCCTTGGGGCCGCCGACCAGACCGAGGTTCTCCAGGTAGATCGGGACGATGTCCTTCATGTCGTAGGCCGGATCGGCCAGCGAGGCATCGGTGAAGAACGGCTCCAGGGGGCGAATCAGGTTCTTCGCGACGTACTCGCCCTTCCACATGACGATGTAGCAGCCCAGATCGAAGTCGCCGCTCGGCTTCGCCATCTCGAGCAGTTGCCGTTCCTTGAGCCGGCCGATGGCCACCTTGTCGACTTCGACCTTGATGCCGGTCTCCTTGGTAAACGCCGGCAGCAGGTTCTGCATCGCGTCGTAGTGAGGATGCGCGGGGATGTTCATCACCACGGTCTTGCCCGCGTACTTGGCGAAGCGGTTCTGCGCGTTCACGCCGCCGAAGGGCAGGCTGGCACCGAACGCTGTGATGGTGGCGCTCTTGATCAGGTCTCTGCGTCGCATGAAGTGTCTCCGGATGGGTGCCACGGGGTGTGGCGGGTGCGCTCTGTGGCGCCTTCGTTGGTCGTCAGGGTCGCAACGCCATGCCGCTCGCGTTGTCGAAGATGTGCAGGTCGTCCGTCCCGACCGTCAGGCCGAGCTTCTGGTGGAGTAGCGCATGCGCGTCCCCCGGCAGGGTCGCGGTGATGCGCTGGCCGCCGGGCGTATCGAGATGCCCGACCACCTGGCTTTCCGTGCCCAAGTACTCGACCACGTCGGCTCTCAGCGTCAGCGCCGCGCCGTCGGCGACCACTCGAAGTGCCTGAGGGCGAACGCCTACCGTCAGCTTCTGGTCGAGGGCCTGCAGGCGGCCGCGCAGCCAGTGTGGAGCGGGCAGCTCGAAGCCCTCCCCGCGCAGGTGGCCGTGCCCGCTGCCGGCATCGAAGCGCGCATCGAGCAGGTTCATCGTCGGTGTGCCGATGAAGGCCGCGACGAACAGTGTGGCCGGCTGGTTGAACACCTCGCTGGGCGTTCCCACCTGCTGGATGCGTCCCTTGTCGAAGATGACGATCCGATCGGCCAGCGTCATGGCCTCGATCTGGTCGTGAGTCACGTAGACCGTGGTCTTGCCCAGGCGTTCGTGCAGCAGCGCGAGCTCGGCCCGCATGTGGCCGCGCAGTTTCGCGTCGAGGTTCGACAGCGGCTCGTCGAACAGGAACACTCGCGGTTCGCGCACGATCGCCCTGCCGATCGCCACGCGCTGCCGCTGACCGCCCGACAGCTCCTTGGGCTTGCGCTCGAGCAGATGCTCGATGTTCAGCACCTGCGCCGCGCGGGCCACCTTGGCCCGGATCTCGCTGTCGGGTCGTCTGGCCAACTCGAGCGCGAAGCTCATGTTCTGCGCGACGTTCATGTGCGGATAGAGCGCATAGCTCTGGAACACCATCGCGATGTCACGCGCCATCGGTGCGGCATCCGTAACATCCCGGCCGCCGATCAGGATGCGGCCCTCGGTGACCTCCTCCAGCCCGGCGATCATCCGCAACGTGGTGCTCTTGCCGCAGCCGGACTCGCCCAGCAGGACTACGAACTCGCCCTCCGCCACTTGCAGGTCGAGCTGCGTGACCACGGTCACGTCGCCGAAGCGCTTGACCACGCCGCGCAGCTCCAGGCCAGGTGTGAGGGACGACGGGGTCATGGGGAGTGAGGCCTCAGTTGGAGGTGTCGCTCGGGCGCGATCCGTCGAAGTGACGGCGCGTGCCCCAGCCCGTCGCCGGCAAGCGATTGCCGGGGTGGCCAGGATCCGGACCCCAGATCGCCTGGTAGGTGTCGATGCAGCGGCCCTGTCGCTGCCACTGCCAAGCCAGACCGGCCAGGAGCATCCACCATGCGCCGAGCAAGCCGGCCATCCATCGCGGCGCATCGGCCGTGACCAGTCCGGTTGCGATGACCGCCGCCGCCAGCGCAAGGGCCAGCCATCCCAGGCCCTTGTGCAGCCGCTCGAACCATCGGCGGTGCGACGTCATGTCGTAATGGTCGCCGCGCATCGAGGGGGCGGTCGGCCCCCCCTTGCTGCCGCGCGCCCACGCACTGATCAGTTGCCCGGCGCCGAGCGCCACCACCGACCAGCCCAGCCAGTGGTGCCAGGCGGCCAGGGCGCTCGCCTGTGCTCCCCGGTTCCAGGCGAGTAGGGCTCCCAGGGCGACCAGCGACATCCCGAGGTACTGCAGCCCGCGGTGGGCATGCCACCAGGCCCGGTTGTCCAGCACGCGCGGCCAGTCCTGACGCGGCGTCACCTTGAAGTAACGCGCCGCGAGCACGCCAACCGGCAGCAGCACCCCCCAGGCGGCGACCATGCTGCGCGCATGCCAGACCAGCCAGTCGGGCAGGTGGTGATCGCCTGCGCCGCTGAGGGGCGTCAGCCACCACTCGAGCGACAGGGCGGACGTCAGCACCGCCGTCAAGGACGCTGCACTCCGGCCGTCTGAAGACGGATGCGGTACAGCGAGGTGCTGGCCGCGATGTAGAGCTGGTCGCGGGCCGCGCCGCCGAAGGTCAGGTTGCCGACCTTCTCGGGCACCGGGATGCGTCCGATGCGGGTGCCGTCCGGGTGATAGACCTGGACGCTGTCTTCGCTGCTGCTGTAGACGAAACCGTGCACGTCGATCCGCAGGCCGTCCGCCAGGCCGGGCGAGATCTCGGCAAACACGCGCGGGCGGGCCAGGGTCTGTCCCTCGAGCACGTCGAACGCGACGATGTGGTGATGGCCGCCGCCGTCGCTGCGCAGCGCCGCCGACGTGTCGCTCACGTAGAGGATGCGCTCGTCGGGCGAGAAGGCCAGGCCGTTGGGCTCTTCGACGAAGTCGCTCGCGACCCGCAGCTCGCCGGTGGCGGGGTCGAAACGGAAGACGAAGCAGTCGCCCAGCTCGCTCTGCGCCCGGTGACCCTCACGGTCGGAGACGATGCCGTAGGGCGGGTCGGTGAACCAGATCGAGCCGTCGGACTTCACGATCACGTCGTTGGGCGAATTGAGCCGCCGTCCGCGATAGTGGCTGACCACGATCTCGTCGCGCGCCCCCTGCAGGCCGGCATCGAAGCGCGTGCGCACGATGGCGCGCATGCCGTGCGAGCAGTGCAGCAGCGACCCGTCGGCCTCGCGGGTGTGGCCGTTGGTGAATTCGACCGCCTCGCGCCAGACGCTCATGCCGGACGTCTCGTGCCAGCGGAGCATGCGGTTGGACGGGATGTCGCTCCACAGCAGCGAGTCGTCCTCGTGCATCCACACCGGCCCTTCGCTCCAGGTGGCACCCGTGCACAGGCGCTCGAGCGCGCCTGCGCCCAGTGCTACGGGGCCGAACCGCAGGTCGAACACCTCGATCATGCAGCGCTCGGGCGGGGCGACCGGGCCGCGGGCAGGTGCACGGCGTGATCGGACGGGATTCGGTGGAGCGGGATCACGACCAGCAAGACGATATCCGTTCGGCGGTTCGGGACACACCGCAGACTTGGCGGAGTGGCGCCATCCTAACGGAATCGTGTCGGATTTACACGAGGACACGGCGCGGCCCGCACGGCCCGTGACCGCCCGCATGCACGCCGCCGATCGTCCTGCTGCTCGGCCGCAGCCCCTGCAGTTCAGACTGACGACCCGCTCTCGCGCCCGCGCCGCAGCACCCGACCCAGGTACCGTCCGGTGTGGCTGCCCTCGGCCTCGGCGATCGCCTCGGGCGCGCCGGTCGCGACCACCCTGCCGCCGCCGTCGCCGCCTTCCGGGCCCATGTCGATCACCCAGTCGGCGGTCTTGATGACGTCGAGGTTGTGCTCGATGACGACCACGGTGTTGCCGTGGTCGCGCAGCGCGTGGATGACGCTCAGCAGCAGCGCGATGTCGTGGAAGTGCAGGCCGGTGGTCGGCTCGTCGAGGATGTAGAGCGTGCGGCCGGTGTCGCGCTTGGACAGCTCCTGCGAGAGCTTCACGCGCTGTGCCTCGCCGCCCGACAGCGTGGTCGCGCTCTGGCCGAGCCGGATGTACCCCAGGCCCACCTCGAGCAGCGTCTGCAGCTTGCGCGCGATCGTCGGCACCGACGCGAAGTAGGCGTGCGCCGCCTCGACGGTCATGTCGAGGACCTCGGCGATGTTCTTGCCCTTGTAGACGACCTCGAGGGTCTCGCGGTTGTAGCGCTTGCCGTGGCAGACGTCGCAGGGCACGTAGACGTCGGGCAGGAAGTGCATCTCGACCTTGATCATGCCGTCGCCCTCGCACGACTCGCAGCGCCCGCCCTTCACGTTGAAGGAGAAGCGCCCCGCGCCGTAGCCGCGCTCGCGCGCGGTCGGCGTCTCGGCGAACAGGTCGCGGATCGGCGTGAACAGGCCCGTGTAGGTCGCGGGGTTGCTGCGCGGCGTGCGCCCGATCGGGCTCTGGTCGACCGCGATCGCCTTGTCGAAGTGCTCGAGTCCGTCGATGCCGTCGTGCGCCGCGGGCTGCGCCTGCGAGCCGTACAGGTGACGGGCGACGGCGTGGTGCAGCGTGTCGTTGACCAGCGTCGACTTGCCCGAGCCCGAGACGCCGGTCACGCAGACCAGCAGCCCCACCGGGATCGACACGTCGACGCCGTGCAGGTTGTTGCCGCGGGCACCACGGATCGTCAGGAACTTGTCGCCCGGCGGGGTGCGGCGGGTCGGCACCTCGATCGCGAGCGCGCCCGACAGGTAGCGGCCGGTCAGCGAGTCGGGGTTCGCGGCGATCTGCTGCGGCGTGCCCTGCGCGACCACCGCGCCGCCGTGAACGCCCGCGCCCGGGCCCATGTCGACGACGTGGTCGGCGGCGAGGATCGCGTCCTCGTCGTGCTCGACGACGAGCACCGAGTTGCCGAGGTCGCGCAGGTGACGCAGCGTGCCGATCAGCCGGTCGTTGTCGCGCTGGTGCAGGCCGATCGAGGGCTCGTCGAGCACGTACATCACGCCGGTCAGGCCCGAGCCGATCTGCGAGGCGAGCCGGATGCGCTGCGACTCCCCGCCCGACAGCGTCTCGGCCGAGCGGTCGAGCGACAGGTAGTCGAGCCCGACGTCGACCAGGAACTGCAGCCGGCTCGCGATCTCGCGCACGATCCGCTCGCCGATCGCCGCCTTCGCGCCCGGCAGCTCGAGCGACTCGAACCAGGCCTGCGTCTGCCCGAGCGTCCACTTCGAGACCGTCCAGATCGGCTGGTCGTTGCCGCGCGAGCCGACGCGCACGCTGCGCGCCTCGGGCTTGAGGCGCGTGCCGTCGCAGGCCGGGCAGGCCTTGACGTTCAGGTACTTGGAGAGTTCCTCGCGCACGTGCGCGGAGTCGGTCTCCTTGAAGCGGCGCTCGAGGTTCGGGATCACGCCCTCGAACGGATGCTGTTTCGTGCTCGCCTTGCCGCTCTCGGTGAGGTAGACGAACGGAATCTTTTGCGTGCCCGAACCGTGCAGGATCACGGCGCGCACGTCCTTCGGCAGCTGCTCGAAGGGCGTGTCCACGTCGAAGCCGTAGAACGCCGCCAGGCTCTGCAGCATCTGGAAGTAGAAGTGGTTGCGCCGGTCCCAGCCGCGGATCGCGCCCGCGCCCAGCCCGAGGTTCGGGAAGTGCACGACACGCGCCGGGTCGAAGAACTGCACCGTGCCCAGGCCGTCGCAGCCCGGGCACGCGCCCATCGGGTTGTTGAACGAGAACAGCCGCGGCTCGAGCTCGCGCAGCGCGTGGCTGCAGACCGGGCAGGCGAAGCGGTTTGAGTACAGGTGCTCGCGCGCGGTGTCCATCTCGAAGGCGATGGCGCGGCCGTCGGCGATGCGCAGCGCCGTCTCGAAGGACTCGGCCAGCCGCTGCTTCATCGCCGGCGCGACCTTGAGCCGGTCGATGACGACGTCGATCGAGTGCTTGCCGGTCTTGGCCAGCTTCGGCGGGTCCTCGAGCTCGTGGATCTTCTCGCCGGCCTTGCCCTCGGTGCGCACGCGCACCCGCACGAAGCCCTGGGCGCGCAGGTCCTCGAACAGGTCGACGTGCTCGCCCTTGCGGTTGGCCACGACCGGCGCGAGCACCATCAGCTTGGTGTCCTCGGGCAGCTCGAGCGCGGCGTCGACCATCTGCGACACCGACTGCGCCTCGAGCGGCTGCTGCGGATGGTTCGGGCAGTAGGGCGTGCCGACCCGCGCGAACAGCAGGCGCAGGTAGTCGTGGATCTCGGTGACGGTGCCCACCGTCGAACGCGGGTTGTGGCTGGTCGCCTTCTGCTCGATCGCGATCGCGGGCGACAGGCCCTCGATCAGGTCGACGTCGGGCTTCTCCATCAGCTGCAGGAACTGCCGCGCGTAGGCCGACAGCGACTCGACGTAGCGACGCTGACCCTCGGCGTACAGCGTGTCGAAGGCGAGCGAGGACTTGCCCGAGCCCGACAGTCCGGTGATCACCACCAGCGCGTCGCGCGGCAGCTCCAGGCTGACGTTCTTCAGGTTGTGCGTGCGCGCCCCCCGGATCCGGATCGAATGCGATGCGGCGGCGGGCCGGCGCGGCGCGGGAGCGGGGACGTCGTCTTGCGGCATCGGGGCTGCCCGCAGCGCAAGGGCAGCGGGCCGAAAGAGGGCAACCTGCTAATATAGCCGACTCGGGGTTTCGTCCCTTCCCGCCGTACCCGCGCCGTTCTCCCCCCTCGCTCGCCCATGTCAGCCGACGCCGCAGCCGTGTCCGCGCCGGACCCCCGTCGCATGACGCCCCTGGAGCTGCGGGCCAGTCTGTCGCTCGCGTCGCTGTACGCGTTCCGCATGCTCGGGCTGTTCCTGATCCTGCCGGTCTTCGCGGTGCACGCCCACACGCTGCCGGGCGGCAACGAGCCGCTGCTGGTGGGCCTGGTGCTGGGCATCTACAGCCTCACGCAGGGGCTGCTGCAGCTGCCCTTCGGCATGGCCTCCGACCGGCTCGGGCGCAAGCCCGTGATCATCTTCGGGCTCGTGCTGTTCGCCTTCGGCAGCCTCGTCGCCGCGCAGGCCACCGACCTCACCTGGACGATCATCGGGCGTGCGCTGCAGGGCACCGGCGCCATCTCGGCGGCGGTCACCGCCTGCATCGCCGACCTCACGCGCGATTCGCAGCGCACCAAGGCGATGGGACTGGTCGGCGCCTCGATCGGCCTGACCTTCGCGGTGTCGCTGGTCGTGGCGCCGCTGCTCTACGCCTGGGTCGGCATGGCGGGGCTCTTCCATGTCACCGGTGCGCTGGCGCTGGTCGGCATCCTGATCGTGCGGGTCGCCGTGCCGCCGCTCGAGCGCCCGCCCGGCGCGGTCGGCCCCGACGGCAGCCGCCTGGTGCGCACGCGCTTTCGCGAGGTCGCGCTCGATCCCGAGCTGGTCCGGCTGAACGTGGGCATCTTCTCGCTGCACCTCGTGCAGATGGCGATGTTCGTCGTGCTCCCGGCCTGGCTGGTCGAGCGCGCGCAGCTGCCGCTCGCCGACCACTGGAAGGTCTACCTGCCGGTGGTGGCCGCGTCGTTCGTGCTGATGGTGCCGCCGATCGCCTGGGGCGAGCGCAGCGGTCGCCTGCGCCTCGTGACGCTCGTGTCGATCGCACTCATCCTCGCCGCGCAGCTCGGCTACGCGGCGCAGCCGGTGGGCATCCTGCCGTTCGCGGTGCTGCTGCTGGTGTTCTTCGGCGCGTTCAACGTGCTCGAGGCGACCGTGCCCTCGATGGTCTCCCGGCTCGCGCCGCCCGACGTCAAGGGCACCGCGCTCGGCCTCTACAACACCGTGCAGGCACTCGGCCTGTTCGCCGGCGGCGCGCTCGGCGGCTGGGTGTCGTCGCGCTTCGGCGGCGTGGCGGTGTTCGTGCTCTGCGGCGGCGTGATGGCGGTCTGGCTGGCGGTCGCCGCAGGCCAGCGGCGCTGGCCGCAGCCGGGCGGGCGCGGGGCGCACTGAGCCTCGAACCACCCGCCTGGCGGGGGTTCAGCGCCGGGGGCGGGCGGCCGCGGCGCCGCTGCCCATCAGCGCGGCGATCGACCACAGCAGCGCCGACGGTCCGACTGCGGCGAGTGCGGCGCCCAGCACCACCGGCAGGGTGACCGCGTTCGCACTGACCCACATCGTGCGCAGCGCGATCACGCTGCCGCGCTGCGCATCCTCGACGGCCTGGTGCATGGTGGACAGCACCATCGGCTGCGCGATCCCGATCGTCATGCCCAGGGCGAGCGCGCAGCCCGCCATGTAGGTCGCCGACTCCCCGAACGGATAGAGCCCGAACACGATGGCGCTGGCGATCAGCGAGACCGTCAGCACGACCGGCTCGCTCAGCCTGTGCGCGACCCACGGCATGATCGCGCGCACCAGGACGACGCCCGCCGCGAACAGCCCGTAGATGGCGCCGATCGACGTGGCCGACAGCCCGCGCGCATACCCGAGCGTCGGCACGAAGAAGGCGTGGGCGTCCCAGCCGCCGGTGGCGAGTCCGTCGACGATCATCATCCGGCGGACCGTCGGATTGCGCAGCAGCTGCCGCAGCGTGACGCGCGCCGTCGCGGCGCGTGCCTCGGGTGGCGCAGGCGGGCGTGCCGAGCGTGCGATCGCGGCACCGATCAGCGGGAACACGAGGAGGGCGAGCAAGGCACCGCGCGGACCGATGAGGTCGTGGAGCACGCCCGCCGCGAGCGGGCCCAGGACGTTGCTGGCCGACGGGGCGAGCCCGACCCAGGCGAAGGTGCTCCGCAGACCGGCCGCGTCGCGCGCCATCCGGGCGGCGGTCCGCTGCAGCGTGATCAGACCGGCATTGGCGGCGGCGCCGCCGAGCGCGCCCGCCGCGCACAGCAGTGCGAAGCGGGCCGGGCCGTCGAGCAGGCTGGCGCCGCATCCGAGGAGCGGGGCAGCGAAGCCCAGCGCGAGCGCGACGGCCATCGGCGGACGGTAGCCCCGGGCATCGACATGACCGCCGACCCACCAGGCGATCGCGATCGGTCCGACGGCGAAGCTCGCCAGCAGCACCCCGACCTGTGCCGCACCGGCGCCCGCCTGCAGCAGGATCAGCGGACCGATCACGCGCATGCCGGTGATGCCGGCGTGAAGGCTCACCTGCGCCGCGATCAGCGCCGGCAGCCCTCGGAGGCCCGCGGGCCGGGGTGGCGGCTGGGCGATGTCGGTCGTCACGAGTCCAGTCTAGCGAGCGCGGCGGCCGCGGTGCTTCCGTTTTCCGGTCCGCGGCGAGCGGGTCCGACCGGGCGATCCGACCTCCGATCTAGGTCCGCCGGCCGAAGGCGGCGCGCGGGCGCTGCGGTAAGCTGTCGCATGACGGCGGAGTCTTCCGCCCACCGCACACACGGTCGGCGCCGCGCGCCGGCTTCCCCTCAGGAGAGCCCCATGGCATCGGTCAACAAGGTCATCGTCGTCGGCAACCTCGGGAAGGATCCCGAGACCCGCTACTCCCCCAATGGCGGTGCCATCTGCAACGTGCGGATCGCCACCACGCGCAACTGGAAGGACAAGGCCACCGGCGAGAAGAAGGAAGAGACCGAATGGCATTCGGTGGTCTTCTACGACCGCCTGGCCGAGATTGCCGGCGAATACCTGAAGAAGGGCCGATCGGTGTATGTCGAGGGCCGGCTCAAGACGCGCAAGTGGCAGGACAAGGAAGGCCAGGACCGCTACACGACCGAGATCATCGCCAACGAGATGCAGCTGCTCGGTTCGCGCGAGGGCATGGGCGGCGGCGGCAACATGCCGGCCGATGATGGCGGCGGCTACAGCCGAGAGTCCTACGGCGGCGGCAGTGGCGGCGGCGGTGGCGGTGGTGCCCGCTCCGGCGGCGGTGGTGGTGCGCCCGCCCGCAAGCCGGCCCCTGCGGCGGGCCTCGGCGACATGGACGACGACATCCCGTTCTGAGCCTGGGTCCCGTGCGTCCGGCATGGCGGGCGCTGGCCCTGACCCTGGCCCTGGCGCCGCCGGTCGCCTCGGCGGCCGGACTCGAGCAGCGGGTCAACGAGTTCTGGCCCGAGCTCGATGCGTTCGTCACGCTCGATGAACGCAGCCGACTGTTCCTGCTGCTCTCGTTCGCCCGCGGCCGCGAATACGCCGGTGCGACCGAGGCGAGCTGGGGCGTGCACTACGATCGCTTCGCCTTCCCGCTGCCCGACTGGTGGCGGCAGGCGGTGCCGATGATGGACTCGGGCTGGAACCTCGCGTTCCGGGTCGGCTACAACCGCATCTCGGCGCTCGATGGCGCGGGCGCCGACGAGAACCGCCTGCTCGGCGACGTCACGCTGCGCAGCGTGCCGCTCCTCTGGGGCCTCCAGCTCGCCGACCGCAGTCGGTTCGAGCTGCGCGACATCGACGGCAGCCGCTCCTGGCGCTACCGCAACCGGGGCCGGATCGAGCGCGGCTTCGGGCCTGCGGACCTGTTCGGCGCGTCGCTCGGCGCGCCGCTCGCGGCCTTGGGCGTCGCGGGCATCACCCCGTACGCGATGCTCGAGTGGACCTGGGATTCCCGCGTGTCCGACTGGAACCGTCGCTACCAGCAGTACGGGGTCGAGGTCGAGCTGCGCGGCAGGCTCGGTGCCGAGGTCTACGTCGGCATCCAGGACCAGGCCCGC
>CAIUGQ010000601.1 GCA_903898725.1 uncultured Burkholderiales bacterium
CGAGCGCAGCCCGACGGCGCTCGCCATCGCCAAGCGCAGCTTCAACATGGACACCGCGCATCAGGCCGGCATCGCCGGCATGGGCATGCTCGCGCTCAAGCTCTACTACGACACCGACGAGTCCCGCGAGGGCGTGGCGGCGCTCAAGGACAAGCGCAAGCCCGAGTTCAGGAAGCACGCGAAGTGAGCGACGCGCGCGGGCGCCGCACGGCCCGCGCGGATCACGAGGCGCCACCCGACCGCGGCGGCGCCCGGCACGGAGACGGATCACGATGAACCCCTACATCGACGAGGACCTCGCCGCGCTCGGCGAGCATGCACGCCGCTTCGCCACCGAGCGCGTCGCGCCGGGCTTCGAGGAGCGCGACCGCACGCGCGTGCTCGATCGCGCGCTGATGCGCCAGATGGGCGAGCTCGGCTTCATCGCGCCGGAGCTGCCCGAGGCGGTCGGCGGCCAGGGCATGGGATGCCTCGCGGCCGGTGTGATCCACGAGGAGATCGCGCGTGCCGACCTGAGCCTGTCGTACGTGAACCTGCTCGCCTCGCTGAACGGCCAGATCCTGTCGGAGCACGGCCGTCCCGAGGTCGCCGGTCCGTGGCTGCAGCGGCTGGTGCGCGGCGACGCGCTGCTCGCGATCGCGCTGACCGAGCCGCGCGGCGGCTCGGATGCGGCCAACCTGAGGCTGCGCGTCGAGCGCACCACCGACGGCTACCTGATCAACGGCGAGAAGACCTCGATCTCGGCCGCCGACCAGGCCGATGCGATCGTGGTGTTCGGTCGCACCGGCACGCCCGAGTCGGGCGCGCACGGCGTCACCGCGCTGCTGGTGCCGGGCGATGCGCCCGGTCTGACGCGCAGCCGCTTCGACTGTCACGGCCAGCGCGCGATCGGCCGCGGCTCGCTGTTCTTCGAGAACGTGCGCGTCCCGGCGGACCATCGGCTCGGCGACGAGAACCGCGGCTTCGTTCAGGTGATGCAGGGCTTCGACTTCTCACGTGCGCTCATCGGGCTTCAGGTGCTCGCGGTGGCGCGCGTCGCGCTCGAGGAGACCTGGGCCTGGGTGGTCGAGCGCCAGGCGTTCGGGCAGCCGCTGTCGGCCTTCCAGGGCGTCTCGCATCCGCTCGCCGAGCTCGACACCCAGGTCGAGGCCGCACGGCTGCTGTGCCTGCAGGCCCTCTGGCTCAAGGACCGGGGCCGTCCGCACGCGGCCGAGGCGGCGATGTGCAAGTGGTGGGCGCCGAAGCTCGCCTACGACGTCGTCCACCAGTGCCTGCTGATGCACGGCCACGGCGGCTACGACCGCGGCCCGATGGAGCAGCGCCTGCGCGACATCCTCGGCTTCCAGATCGGCGACGGCACCGCGCAGATCATGAAGACCGTCATCGCCAGAACCCGCGCAGGCCGCAAGCACGTGCCGGCCTAGGGCCGGCGCGCCCTGCACCGACCGCCCTGCCCCCACCGCCACGCTTCACGACCGATCCCCCCAGGAGTCGACCATGCACTTCGATGCCGTGCTGCTCCCCGCCCGCCGCGCCGCCGCCGTCGCCGCGGGCCACTGGCCCGACCGGACCATCAACGACGCGCTCGACGACTGCATCCGAGGGTGCCCGGACCGGGTCGCGCTGACCGCGGTCCGCGTGGAGGCCGGCGACACGCGCCGCTTCACCTACCGCGAGCTCGGCACGATGGTCGACCGCGTCGCGGTCGGCCTCGCGAAGCTGGGCGTGGGCCGCGACGACGTGGTCTCGATGCAGCTGCCGAACTGGTGGCAGTTCACCGTGCTCTACCTCGCCTGCTCGCGGATCGGCGCGGTCTGCAATCCGATGATGCACATCTTCCGGGAGCGCGAGCTCTCGTTCATGCTCGCCCACGGCGAGTCGAAGGTGCTGGTGGTGCCGAAGACCTTCCGCGGCTTCGACCACGAGGCGATGGCACGCGGCCTGCAGGCTTCGCTGCCTGCGCTGCAGCGGGTCGTGGTCATCGACGGCGGCGGTCCCGACGACTTCGATGCGCTGCTCACCACGCCGCAGTGGGAGCGCGACCCCGACGCCGCACGGATCCTGTCGGCGAACCGGCCGTCCCCGGACGACGTCACGCAGCTCATCTACACCTCGGGCACCACCGGCGAGCCCAAGGGCGTGATGCACTCGGCCAACACGCTGATGGCCAACATCCTGCCGTACGCCGCGAGGCTGCACCTGGGCGAGGACGACGTCGTGCTGATGGCCTCGCCGATGGCGCACCAGACCGGCTTCATGTACGGACTGATGATGCCGGTGATGCTGCGCTGCCGCGCGGTGCTGCAGGACATCTGGCAGCCGGCGCGCGCGGTCGCGCTGATCCGCGAGGAGTCGGTGTCGTTCACGATGGCCTCGACGCCCTTCCTCGGCGACCTCGCGCGCACCGTCGACGAGACCGGCCTCGCGGTGCCGACGCTGCGCACCTTCCTGTGCGCGGGCGCGCCGATCCCCGGCCCGCTGGTCGAGCAGGCCCGCCGCGTGCTCGGCACCAAGATCGTCTCGGCCTGGGGCATGAGCGAGAACGGCGCGATGACGACGACGCTGCCCGAGGACGACGACGCCCGCTCGTGCACGACCGACGGCTGCGCGCTGCCGGGCGCCGAGGTCCGGATCGCCGATGCGGACGGCCGCGCGCTGGAACCGGGCGCGACCGGCCGGCTGCTGGTGCGCTCGGCGTCGAACTTCGGCGGCTACCTGAAGCGGCCGCAGTGGAACAACACCGATGCCGAGGGCTGGTTCGACACCGGCGACCTCGCCCGCGTCGATGCCGCCGGCTACATCCGGATCGACGGCCGCAGCAAGGACGTGATCATCCGCGGCGGCGAGAACATCCCGGTGGTGGAGATCGAGGCGCTGCTCTATCGGCATCCGTCGGTCGCGCAGGTGGCGATCGTCGCCTACCCGGACGAGCGGCTCGGCGAGCGGGCCTGCGCGATCGTCGTGCCCAAGCCCGGACAGACCCTCGACTTCGCCGGCATGGCCGCGTTCCTCGAGCAGCAGAAGGTGGCGCGCCAGTACGTGCCCGAGCGGCTCGTCGTGCGCGAGGCGATGCCGACGACGCCCTCGGGCAAGATCCAGAAGTTCCGCCTGCGCGAGATGCTGCGCGAGGGGGCACTGTGAGCACCGCGAACGCAGCGTGCGCCGCACGCGCGACGTGCCTGGCGGGCGGGGCGCCGCGATGAGCGCGTCCGTCGTTCTCGTCGAGCGTCGCGGGCGCGTCGGCGTGATCACGCTCAACCGTCCCGAGTCGCTGAACGCGCTGGACGATGCGCTGATGGACGCGCTCGGCGACGCGCTGCTCGCGTTCGATGCGGACGACGGCGTGGGCGCGATCGTCATCACCGGCGGGCCGCGCGCGTTCGCCGCCGGCGCGGACATCTCGGGCATGGTCGGCCGCTCGTACGCGGACGTCGAGCGCGAGCGCTTCATCACCCGCAACTGGGAGACGGTGCTGCAGGTGCGCAAGCCGGTGCTGGCGGCCGTCGCCGGTTTCGCGCTCGGCGGCGGCTGCGAGCTCGCGCTGGCCTGCGACATCATCGTCGCCGCGCGCAGCGCGCGCTTCGGCGTGCCCGAGGTCAAGCTCGCGATGCTGCCGGGCGCCGGCGGCACGCAGCGGCTGCCGCGCGCGATCGGCAAGGCCAAGGCGATGGACCTGTGCCTGTCGGCCCGTCTGCTCGATGCCGACGAGGCCGACCGCTACGGGCTGGTGTCGCGGGTGGTGGACGACGCGCGGCTGATGGACGAGACGCTCGCGCTCGCCGAGCGCATCGCCGGCTTCTCGCTGCCGGCGCTCGTCGCCATCAAGGAGTCGGTGAACCGCGCGCACGAGACGCCGCTCGCCGAGGGCGTGCGCTTCGAGCGGCGACAGATGTATGCGCGCTTCGCGAGCGAGGATGCGCACGAGGGCATGCGCGCCTTCCTGGAGCGGCGCCCGCCGAGCTTCGGACACCGCTGAGTGCCGGCCCTCGCGGACGGCCGTGGCGGCCTCAGTCCTCCAGCGTCAGCGCCAGGCTCTCCTTGATCTCCTCCATCACCACGTAGCTCTTGCTCTCGCGCGCGCCGGGCAGCCCGAGCAGCATGTCGCCGAGCAGGCGCCGGTAGGCGTTCATCTCCGGGATCCGCGCCTTGATCAGGTAGTCGAAGTCGCCCGACACCAGGTGGCACTCGAGCACGTTCGGCAGCTTGAGCACCTCGCGCTTGAACTCCTCGAAGATCTGGCCGGACTTCGCCGACAGCCGGATCTCGACGAACACCAGCAGCGACTGCCCGAGCGCCTGCGGCGACAGGCGCGCGTGATAGCCGGTGATGAAGCCGTCGCGCTCGAGCCGCTTGACCCGCTCGCTGCACGGCGTGGCCGACAGTCCGACGCGCTCGGCGAGGTCGGTGATCGAGATGCGGCCATCGTCCTGCAGCGTGCGCAGGATCCGCCGGTCGATGCGGTCGATGGGGCGGGTGGCGCCGTCACTCCTGGGTTTCACGCGTTTCTCCTGCAGAACGATTCCAGCGCAGCGTTATTCACCGCAGTCACCTGATACTTTGGTTACATCCACTGCCTGAACAACCATAGAGTGGAGGATATCGCTTCGGAGGCTTCCATGCGCATCCTCGTTCTCGGCAGTGGCGTGATCGGCGTGACCAGCGCCTGGTACCTGGCCCGTCAGGGTCACGAGGTCACCGTGGTCGATCGCCAGCCCGGTCCGGCCCTCGAGACCAGCTTCGCGAACGCCGGCCAGGTCTCGCCCGGCTACTCGACGCCGTGGGCGGCGCCAGGCATCCCGCTCAAGGCGATGAAGTGGCTGTTCCAGAAGCACGCGCCGCTGTCGATCCGCCCGGACGGCACGCTGTTCCAGCTGCGCTGGCTCGCCGAGATGCTCGCCAACTGCACCGAGGACCGCTATGCGGTCAACAAGGAGCGGATGCTGCGGCTGTCGGAGTACAGCCGCGACTGCCTCAAGGCGCTGCGCGGCGAGCTGGGTCTGGCCTACGAAGGTCGCCAGCTCGGCACGCTGCAGGTCTTCCGGACCGACGCGCAGATGGCGGCGGTCGACAAGGACGTGCGCGTGCTGCGCGAGCAGGGCGTGCCCTTCGAGCTGCTCGACCGCGACGCGCTCGCCCGGGTCGAGCCGGCGCTGGCCGCCGTCAAGGACACGCTGGTGGGCGGACTGCGACTGCCCGGCGACGAGACCGGCGACTGCCAGCTCTTCACGACGCGCCTGGCCGACGCCGCGCGCACGGCCGGCGTGAGCTTCCTCTACGACCATGCGATCGACCGCATCGAGCGCCGCGCCGACGCCATCACCGGCGTCTGGGTGCGCGGCCCGGCGGGCCGGCGCCAGCTCGCGGCCGACCAGTACGTGCTCGCGCTGGGCAGCTATTCGCGCGAGCTGCTGGGTCCGCTCGGGCTGGACCTGCCGGTCTACCCGCTCAAGGGCTACTCGCTGACCGTGCCGATCACCGACGCCGCCGCCGCGCCGGTCTCCACGGTGATGGACGAGACCTACAAGGTCGCGATCACCCGCTTCGAGGACCGCATCCGCGTGGGCGGCATGGCCGAGGTCGCGGGCTTCGACCTGCGGCTGAACCCGCGCCGCCGCGCGACCCTCGAGCATGTGGTGAAGGGCCTCTTCCCGAACGGCGGCGACGTGAGCGCGGCCAGCTTCTGGACCGGACTGCGGCCGATGACGCCGGACGGCACACCGGTCGTCGGCGCCACGCCCGTCAGCAACCTGTGGCTGAACACCGGGCACGGCACGCTGGGCTGGACGATGGCCTGCGGCTCGGGAAAGCTGATGGCCGACCTGATCTCCCGGCGTCGGCCGGAGATCAGCCCGGAAGGCCTCGCGATCGACCGGTACGCACGGTCGACCGGTGCCGCGACGCCCCGGCCCCGCACGCCGCAGCCGGCGCACTGAGCGACGGCCCGCGGCCGGGCACGCTCACTCCGCGCGCGACAGCAGCCGGATGTCGCCGTACCAGCCGCGCGCCGACAGCCGGGTGTTGTCGGTGTCGCTCATCACGCCGACCGCGACCAGCCGGCCCGGCTTGCGGCCGAACGCGCGCTCGTAGTCGGCGACGATGTCGCGGCGGTAGCTGCGCCACTGCCCGACGCCCTCGCCCCCCGACTCGACGACGATCTTCTGCACGCGGGAGGTGAAGGCGCTCGGCGTGACCGTCTCGGCCTCGACGCGGTTGCACCAGACGTACATCACCGTCGCGTAGGGCATGTCCTGGCCGCCGAGCAGCTTCACCCGCTCGAAGAACATCTGCTCCTTGAGCGGCAGCGTGCTCACGTCGCCCTCGAAGGCGAGCACCACGCGCACCGGCGAGTCGTCGCCGTGCCGGTCCCGCATGTCGGCGGTCTCCAGCACGCGGTCGACGCGCCAGCGCCATTCGAGGATCGGACGCTCGCCGGGATCGACGTCGACCTGATGCTGCAGGCCGGAGATGGACTGCTCGGAGACCGCCTCGACGACCCTCACGCCATCGACCGACACGCTGCGGAACTGCGTCGGCTTCTTGGTCGGATGGAAGATCCAGGTGGCCCAGGGCCCCTTCGGGTCGAGCCGCTCGATGCCCGAGAACGGTGCGAGCACGCCGCTGGCACCGGTGGCGGGTGAGGCCGACGCGGACTCGGTGGCGCCCGGACGGGCCCCGCTCGGGGCAGCGCACCCGGCGAGTGCTGCGGCGACAGTCAGGACGGCGAGCACAGCGGATTTCATCGAGATCTCCCGGCAGCACCACGGCCGAGGTGCGCGGGCGATGCTATCAGCGGGCGGCCGCCGGCGCAGGATTTTCAACCGTTCGTCGGCACTGCGTCACGGTCTACGGGTTTACCGCAGTGTTGTTCGGAGGATCTCCCGGCCAAACGCCCGTTCGTCGCCCGCCGGGACGACGGACGGCAGCCCCGCGGATCGCCGATTTCCGACCCCTCTTAGCGCGATTCCTGTCAGGGATCGCCTACATCGTGTCCTCCGCAGGACGACACCGGCATCCCGCTGCGGCATCTGTTCGACGCGCCGTTCGTCCGGGACGGGCGGTCGATCGAGATACGGCTGAGTCGTGCCGGTTCTCGAACGTCCATGTCGGGAGCAGGGGCAGAGACTTCGGCCGTCACGTCGAACGCGGGCCTCAGGGATGCACAAAAAGAAGCAGGATCGATGGGCCGCGGCGGCTGCGGCGGTGCCGCTCGGCCTGCTGCTGGTGGCGCTCGGCGCCCAGGGCGCCGTGCTGCTCGCCGGGCAGCGCGACCCCCTTGTCGGGCTGTCGGTCGCGGCCACGGCCACGGCCCTGGTGTGGCTCGCGGCCGCCGCGGTGCTGCGGGCCCGCGGGGCCGGGCGCGCGCCTCGGGCGGAGGTCGCCGAGACCGCCGGACCCGCCGCGACCTTCGATGCCGTCGCACCGCGGCTCGGCGAGGCCTTCGCCATCTGGCAGCGGCACCTGCAGACCGCACAGGCGCAGACGCGCGACGCGACCGACCAGCTGCTGGGCGGCTTCGTGTCGATCCTGCACCAGCTCGATCGGATCATCGAGACCGGCGCCGACGCCGCCGCCGCGGGCGGCCCCGACGCGCGGGCCCGCGTGCTGATCGACGCCGAGGAGGACCTCAAGGCGCTGCTCGCCTCGCTCGACGAGGTGCTGCATTCGAAGGACCGGGTGCTCGGCACGATCCGAGAGCTCGATGGCGCCTCGAAGGGCCTGCTCGGCCTGGCCGGCATGGTCGGGACGGTCGCACGACAGACCAACCTGCTGGCGATCAACGCGGCGATCGAGGCGGCACGCGCAGGCCCTGCGGGCGCGGGCTTCGCGGTGGTAGCGGGCGAGGTGCGACGGCTGTCGGCCGAATCCGGGAACATGGGCAAGCAGATCGGCGAGCAGGTGCGTCACTGCGGCGAACAGGTCGACCGCACGCTGCACGACGCGAGCGCGCAGGCCGAGCACGACCGCGTGGCGCTCGACGAGAACGAGCAGCGCGTGCGCACCGTGATCGGCCGCGTCGAGGGCGCCGTCGAGTCGCTGAACCGGCGTGCCGGGGACACCCGCGAGCTGTCGCAGGCGATCCGCACCGAGGTCGAGTCGATGATGGTCGCGTTCCAGTTCCAGGACCGCGTCAGCCAGATCATCGACCAGGTCCTGCAGGCCGTCGAAGGCGTCTCCGCGCATGTCGAGCAGGCCGCCCGCACGCAGCGGCTGCCGAGCGACGCCGACTGGCAGCGCACGCTGACCAGCGGCTACTCCACCGAAGAGCAGCAGACCAACCACTCGAAGGACGCGACCGGTGCGAAGGCGCCGGTGGCGGCCTCCGAGGTCACCTTCTTCTGACCCTCCCGAACGGCCGCCCATGAAAAAGACCGTATTGATCGTCGACGACTCGTCCTCGCTGCGACAGGTCGTCAGCCTCGCGCTCGGCCGCGCCGGCTACGAGGTGCTCGAAGGCTGCGACGGGCAGGACGCCCTGACCAAGCTCGACGGGCGCAAGGTGCACCTGATCGTCAGCGACGTGAACATGCCGCGCATGGACGGGCTGACCTTCCTGAAGGCGGTCAAGGCG
>CAIUGQ010000602.1 GCA_903898725.1 uncultured Burkholderiales bacterium
CTCGGCAGCACGCAGCACCGCCCGTGCCTTCACCTCGGTCTCCTGGAACTCGGCCTCGGGCACCGAGTCGAAGACGACGCCGGCGGCGGCCTGGACGTTGAGCACGCCGTCCTTGAGCACGCCGGTCCGGATCGCGATCGCGACGTCCATCTCGCCCGACCACGACAGGTAGCCGCAGGCACCACCGTAGATGCCGCGCTTGACGGGCTCGAGCTCGTCGATGATCTCCATCGCACGCACCTTGGGCGCCCCGGTGAGCGTGCCGGCGGGAAAGGTCGCCCGCAGCACGTCGATCGCATCGAGCCCCGGCACCAGCATGCCCTCGACGTTCGAGACGATGTGCTGCACGTGCGAGTACTTCTCGATGACCATCCGGTCGGTGACCCGCACGCTGCCGATCTCGGCGATGCGCCCGATGTCGTTGCGCGCGAGGTCGATCAGCATCAGGTGCTCGGCGCGCTCCTTGGGGTCAGCGAGCAGCTCGGCGGCGAGCGCGTCGTCCTGTGCGGGCGTCAGGCCGCGCTTGCGCGTGCCGGCGATCGGACGGATGGTGACCTTGGTGCCCCGCGTCGACACGCGGCCTTCGGCGTCGGTGACCTCGACGGCCTCCTGGCGCACGAGGATCTCGGGCGAGGCACCGATCACCTGGAAGCCGCCGAAGTCGTAGTAGTACATGTACGGCGACGGATTGATCGAGCGCAGCGCCCGGTAGAGCGACAGCGGCGAATGCGCATAGGGCTTGCGCAGGCACTGGCCGACCTGCACCTGCATCACGTCGCCGGCAACGATGTAGTCCTTGGCGCGTGCGACCGCGGCGAGGTAGTCGGTGCGGGCGAACTCGCGGCGGATCTCGCCTTCGGGCAGGGCGGCGTCCTCGGGCTCGACCGCCGGCTGCGCGAGGCGCGCCTGCAGCTCGCGCAGCCGGCGACGCGCGCGCGCGAAGGCGTCGGGCTGCGACGGATCTGCGTAGACCAGCAGGTAGAGCTTGCCCCGCAGGTTGTCGACGATCGCGAGTTCGTCGACCAGCAGCATCAGCACGTCGGGCGTGCCGATGGGGTCGGGCTTGCGCGACGGTCCGAGCCTGGGTTCGACGAACCGCACGACGTCGTAGCCGAAGTAGCCGGCAAGCCCGCCCGGAAAGCGCGGCAGGCCGGGGCGCAGCGCGACCTTGAAGCGGGCATGGAAGGCGCGGACGAACTCGAGCGGATCACCGGTGTGGCGCTCGATGACCTCGCCGTCGCGGACGACCTCGATGGCGTCGCCGTCGGCACGCAGCAGCGTGCGCGACGGCAGGCCGATGAACGAGTAGCGCCCGAAGCGCTCGCCGCCGACGACCGATTCGAGCAGGAAGCTGTTCGCGCGCTTCGTGCGGTCGATCAGCTTGACGTACAGGGACAGCGGCGTGTCGAGGTCCGCGAGGCATTCGGCCAGCAGCGGAATCCGGTTGTAGCCCTGGGCG
The DNA here is from genome assembly GCA_903898725.1 of uncultured Burkholderiales bacterium. Taxonomy (GTDB): domain Bacteria; phylum Pseudomonadota; class Gammaproteobacteria; order Burkholderiales; family Burkholderiaceae_E; genus UBA4615. The sequence continues at coordinate 1,460 of CAIUGQ010000602.1, forward strand.
GCGAGCGCCCGGAATTCGATCTCGGTCATGCATCCCTCACGGGTCGGCCCGCGACGGGCGGGCGGTGCGACGATGGGTCGCGGTCCGCGCGAGGCGCACGGACGCGGCGGCTCGGATCAGGTCCGGCGCCGCCACAGGCAGGACCGCCAGGTCCTGAGGTCGACGGAATCGTTCGCGCGATGCATGGTGGCTTGTGGTGCTGGCGGAACCGGGACTGGCGTGGATCGGGGGTGGATCAGGGGCTGCCCGGACTGCGGATCAAGCGATCGGATCGATCAGCGAGGCCGCCGCCAGGAGCGAGTCGACTATAGCATCGACGTCCAGCGACCGGACGTCGCGGCCCTCGTTGTAGCCGTAGGGCACCGCGAGCACGGCCATGCCGGCGGCCCGCGCGGCGAGCGCGTCGTTGATCGAGTCGCCGATCGCGACGACCTCGGCGGGCGCCGCGCCGAGCGCCTGCGCCGCGTGCAGCATCGGCGCGGGATCGGGCTTCTTCGTGGCGAGCGCGTCGCCGCCGAGCACCAGCTCGAAGGCCGCGTGCAGGCCGCAGCGCACCAGCAGCGGATCGGCGAAGGCCTGGGGCTTGTTGGTGACGCAGGCGAGTCGCAGGCCCTTGGCCTGCATCGCGGCGATGCCTTCGTGCACGCCGGGGTAGGCACGCGCGTGCAGGCCGTTCGTCGCGTGGTAGTGCCGCATGAAGGCCTCGTGACCACGCTCGTGGGTGGCGGCGTCGACCCGCGCCTCGAGCCCGCCGCCGAGCGCGCGATGCACCAGCACCTCGGCGCCCCGACCGACGTAGGCCGCGACCGTCGATTCGGGCAGCACCGGGCGACCGAGCTCGGCGAGCATCAGGTTGACGGCGGCGGCGAGATCGGCCGCGGTGTCGAGCAGCGTGCCGTCGAGATCGATGATCACGGCCCGCGCGCGAAGGCGCGGCGCGGCGGGTGTCACCGGGATGCGCCGGTCACCGCGGCATCGCGCAGCCGCGCGATCACGCCGCGATAGCCGCCGTCGGGGTCGGGCGAGCCGAACACCGCGGAGCCGGCGACGAAGGTGTCGGCACCGGCGGCAGCGATCGAACCGATGTTGTCGACCTTCACGCCGCCGTCGATCTCGAGCCAGATCGGCTGTCCGCCGGCCGCCACGTGCGCATCGATGCGACGGCGCACCTCGCGCAGCTTGGCGAGCGACGAATCGATGAAGCTCTGGCCACCGTAGCCCGGGTTGACCGACATCAGCAGGACCATGTCGAGCCGGTCCATCACGTGGTCGAGCCAGGCGGGCGGCGTGGCGGGGTTCAGCACCAGCCCCGCCTTGCAGCCCGCGTCGCGGATCGCCTGCAGCGTGCGATCGACGTGGCGCGAGGCCTCCGGGTGGAAGGTGATGAGGTCGGCACCGGCCCGCGCGAACTCGAGCGCCAGCGCGTCGACGGGCTCGACCATCAGGTGCACGTCGATCGGGATCGTGACGTGCGGGCGGATCGCCTTGCAGACCATCGGGCCGATGGTGAGGTTCGGCACGTAGTGGTTGTCCATCACGTCGACGTGCACGAGGTCGGCGCCGGCGGCCTGCAGCGCCCGCACCTCCTCGCCGAGTCGGGCGAAGTCCGCCGACAGGATGCTGGGAGCGATCCTCATGGTCTTGTCCGTGCTCCGGTCACGATTCACTAGAATCGGGATTGTACGGGGAGAGCACAACGTGGCCGCCGAGAAGAAATACGCCGTCCGGATCGCATCGCAGAGCCGCTACCTGCCTGAGCAGTCGAATCCGGATCAGGGGGTCTATGCGTTCGCCTACACGGTGACGATCACCAACGCGGGCGACGTGCCGTCGCAGCTGATCAGCCGGCACTGGGTGATCGTCGACGGCAACGGACGCACCAAGGAAGTGACCGGCCTGGGCGTGGTCGGACACCAGCCGCTGCTCAGGCCGGGGCAGTCGTTCGAGTACACCAGCGGCAGCCAGATCGACACGCCGTCGGGCCGCATGCATGGCAGCTACTTCTTCGTCGCCGAGGACGGCACGCGCTTCGAGGCACCGATCGAGGCCTTCGAGCTGTCGATGCCGAGAACGCTGCACTGAGCCGGCCGGCCGCGGCGGCCCGATCGCGCTAGCATTCGGGCGGCCTCACTTCTTGCCGCGCATCGTCCACCAGACGACCAACAGCACGAGGCTGACCGCGACACCGGCCTCCAGGTAGATCACCCACATGACACGTTCCCTTTCGCTGCGGGCGATCATAGCCTGCGCGATCGCCTCGGCCGTCGGATGCGCCTCCGCGCCGCCGGTCTCTCGGCCCCGCCCCGGGCCGCCGCCGGCGACCCTGCCCGCGCAGCCTGCAGCGCCCGCGCCGGGGGACGGATTGCCGGCGCTGCGGCCGGTCGATCCCGCGAGCCTGCCCGGCTGGCAGGCGGACCGGCTGGACGGGCTGGGCGCCGCGATCGTGCGCCAGTGCACGATGCGCACGCCGCCGGGCCCGTGGCCGAAGCTGTGCGCGGAGTTCGCGGCCCTGCCCCGCCCCGCGCCCGATGCGATGCCGCGTCCCGACGCCCTGCGCGGCTGGCTGGTCTCGCGCTTCGAGGCCTGGCCGCTGCGCGATGCGCGCGGCGGCACCGAGGGCCTGCTGACCGGCTACTACGAACCCCTGCTGACCGGCAGCCGCACGCGCGAGTCGGCCCGCCAGGCGCCGCTGTACGCCCGCCCGGCCGATCTGCTGACCATCGACCTGTCGGGCGTCGAGCCGCGGCTGGCCGGCATGCGCCTGCGGGGCCGCCTGCAGGGCAGCCGCGTGGTGCCGTACCACAGCCGGGCCGACATCGAGACCGCGCTGCCGATCACCGGCAGCGAGCTGCTGTGGGTCGACGATCCGGTGGACGCCTTCTTCCTCGAGATCCAGGGCTCGGGCCGCGTGAGGCTGCGCGACGGCAGCGTGCTGAGGGTGGGCTACGCCGATCAGAACGGCCATCCGTACCGTGCGATCGGGCGCTCGCTCGTCGAGCGTGGCGCGCTGCGCGCCGACGAGGTGAGCGCACCCACCATCCGCCGCTGGCTGCGCGAGCATCCGACCCAGGCGGCCGAGGTGATGCGCACGAATCCGAGCATGGTGTTCTTCCGCGAACTGCCGACGCCGCCGGCGGCCCCGCCCGGCGAACCCGAGGCCGGGCCGCCCGGCTCGCTCGGCGTACCCCTGACCGCACAGCGATCGCTCGCGGTGGATCGGTCGGTGGTGCCGCTGGCGACGCTGGTGTGGCTCGACACCGTGCACCCGGTCGACGGCCGGCCGCTGCAGCGCGCGATGGCCGCGCAGGACACCGGCGGCGCCATTGCGGGCAGCATCCGGGCCGACTACTTCTGGGGCTTCGGCGCCGAGGCCGAGCGCGCTGCGGGCGAGATGCGCCACCGCGCCCGGATGTGGATGCTGTGGCCCCGCGGCGAGGCGCCGCCGGCACCCGCCCCGCCACCGGCGCCACCGCGCTGAGCGTCGCGCCAGCCTCGCCGCATCGATCGCCGGGCGGGCGTGGGCGCGTCCTGCGCTAGCCGCGCTCCGACCCGGTGATCGGCAGCTCGCCGGCGTTCATGCGAGCCATCAGCGCGATCGAGTCGGCATCGACCAGCAGATCGCAGAACAGCGTCCGCTCGGCGGCGAGCCCCTCGGCCAGCCCCTGCGAACCGGCCATGCGGACGAGCCGCTTGACGTGCGAGACGGCGCGCGGATGCCGCGCGGCCAGCTCACGGGCGAGCGCGAGCGCGGCGGGCCGCACCGGTCCGTCGACCACCTCGTCGACGAGGCCGAGTTCGGCGGCGCGCGCCGGCGCCCAGGTGCGCCCGAGCAGCAGCGAACGCATCGCCACGCCCGGCCCGACCAGGCGCGTCAGCCGCTGCGTGCCGCCGGCGCCCGGCAGCAGGCCGATGTTCACCTCGGGCAGGCCGATCGGATAGTCGCCGGCCTGCGCGAGCCGCAGGTCGCAGGCGAGCGCGAGCTCGAAGCCGCCGCCCATCGCGACGCCGTCGATCGCGGCCACGAACGGCAGCCGATGCGTCTCGATGCGACGCAGACAGTGCAGATAGGGCGACTCGGGCACCGGCCGCTCGGTCGAGAACGCGAGGCCGCGGGCCGCGAGCCGACGGCCGCGCGCCTCGAGCGTGCGCACGTCGTAGTGCCGCACGAACACGCCCTGGCCGGTCCCGGTGACCACCACCACCCGCAGCGCCGCGTCGGCATCGATCGCGTCGAGCGCGGCGGCGAGCTCGCGCTCGCTCGCATCGTCGAGACAGCCGCCCGCGTCGTTCACCATCGTCACGACCGCGATATGCTCGCCGTCCCGATCCAGCCTCACCCGTTCGCCATGCATCCCCTGCTCTCCCGTCTGCGGGTGCCGCTGGTCGCGGCCCCGATGTTTCGTGTGTCGTCGCCCGAACTGGTGATCGCGGCGGCGCGCGCCGGCATCGTCGGCGCATTCCCGACGCTCAACGCGCGTGCGCCGGACGGCCTGGACGCCTGGCTCGAACGCATCCTGCGGGACACCGCCGATGCGCCGGGCCTGCCGGCCGCGAACCTGATTCTGCACAAGTCCAACCCGCGGCGCGATGCGGACCTCGAGGCGGTGCTGCGGCATCGCGTGCCGGTGGTGATCGCCTCGGTCGGCGCCCCCGACGAGGTGGTCGGCCCGGTCCACGCCTACGGGGGCCTCGTGCTGGCCGACGTGGCGACCGTGCGCCATGCGCGGCGCGCGGTGCAGGCGGGCGTGGACGGGCTGGTGCTGCTGACGGCGGGCGCCGGCGGCAACACCGGCTGGCTGAACCCCTTCGTGTTCGTCGCCGAGGTGCGGCGCTTCTACGACGGGCTGGTGGCGGTCGCGGGCGGCCTCACCGAGGGGCGCCAGCTGCATGCGCTGCAAGTCGCGGGCGCGGACCTCGGCTACGTCGGCACGCCGTTCATCGCGACCCACGAGAGCCTCGCCGACACGGCCTACCAGTCAGGCGTGGTGGCGGCGGGCGCCGACGACATCCTGGTGACCGACGCGGTCACCGGCATCCCGGCAAGCTTCGTGCGGTCACGGCTGCGCGAGCTGGGGGTGCTGGACGAGCGCGACCGCCCCGCCGCACGGCCGTCGGTCGAGGTCGCAGGCTGGGGCGGCGGCGCGTGGAGCGCCGGTCAGGGGGTCGGTGGCGTGGCGGACGTGTGCGGCGTCGCCGAGCGCGTCGAACGCTTCCGGGTGCAGTACGCCGCCAGCCGCGCGGGCCGCTGACGGCGCGACCGGTCAGGACGCCTTCGAGTTCTCGTCGATCATCTTGTTCAGGCGCGCGGCCGGCACGCCGCCCGGCAGGCGCTTGCCGTTCATGAAGAACAGCGTCGGGGTGCCGGTGACCTTGAGCTTGCGGCCGAGCTCGGCGACCTTCTCGATCGGGTTGTCGCAGGTGCCCTTGTTGTCCGGCACCTTGCCCTGGAGCATCAGGTCGTTCCAGGCCTTGACGCGATCGGGCGCGCACCAGGCCTGCACCGCCTTGGTCTTCGAATCGGCCGCGAGGATCGGCAGCGTGAAGGTGTAGATCGTGACGTCCGGCACGGCAAGCAGGTCGCGCCGCAGGTTGCGGCAGTGGCCGCAGTTCGGGTCTTCGAAGACCGCGACCTGGCGGGTGCCCTTGCCGTTGACCTGCTTGATGGCAAAGGCCAGCGGCAGGTCCTTGAAGTTGACGGCGGTGATCTCGTCGACCCGTTCCTGGGTCAGGTTCTTGTTCGAGCGCAGGTCGATCAGCTGGCCTTCGACGAAGCCGTGCTGGCCCTTCTCGTCGACGTAGATCAGGTCGGTGCCGATCTGCACTTCCCAGATGCCGGGGACCGGCGAGCGACGCAGCGCGTCGACCTTGAAGCGCCCCTGCAGCCACGAGTCGACGCCGGCGCGCACTGCGGCGGCGGGATCGGCGGCGGCAGCGGCGGCCGGTGCAGCGGGCGCGGCCGTCGCGGGCGCCGGGGCCGTGCC